>NZ_JBEHVV010000073.1:0-14185 GCF_040227395.1 Coprococcus sp. RTP21428st1_C9_RTP21428_210409 | reverse complement strand
CCTCCGTCTCGTTCATGAGCTGGAACACTAAAGCCTGTATATCCTTCTTCAGTAAATTGGCAGACAGCTCCACATAGAATCTGTAATTCCAATGCTCCTGCCTGTTTGGCGCCGAGTGTATCTCCGTGAGGTTCACCCCGTAATCAGAGATCATGGACAGTATGCTGCTGAGACTTCCGCTCTTATTCTTACATACGAACATCACCTTCAGCCTGTTGTGGTTCTCCTCCACTATGAGGTGGTCTGCAAATGTGACAACCTTCTTGTTGTGTCCATTCTCATTTACAATGTTACATCTGTATATATACAGCTTGTTGTTGGTGAGCACTTCGTGAAGCGCATCCGAAACTCCGTAGCTTATGTCCTCAAGTATTCCCATTCCGGCGTCTACCTTGCCAGTCTTTATGAGCTCATACACCTCATCGTATGAGTCCACCGCAATGACCTTGTCCCTCGAGCATCCCTGACAAATGTACAGCTCCGGCTTTATCATCGCCACCGCATCTATGTCAGGCTCCTTCACATCATACTCCACATCTAGGCAGTTCCTGAGCTCCAGAGTCCTTCCATACTGGTACTTTCTGCTTATCTCCATGATTCTCTTGATAAGCGCCGTGTACTCCATCTTGATGTTATCATCCACATCCCCTGTGAGATTGGATATGATGGCCTCCTCGCGGTCTGGCTTATATATGTCATCCTCGGTCTCTGCCTTGACCTGAGCAACATTGTCCGCAAGAACCATTCTCTCCTTGAAGAGCTGCTTGATCTCCTTGTCGACCCGGTCTATGTTCTTTCTAACATCTGCTAATGTCATTCTGCATCCTCCAGTCAGCATCGGTAATGTGATGCTCATAGTCTTTTTTAATATACCATCTGCCCCACTCTAATTCAAGGCTGCCAATACTAAATGCGCTCTAAAAAGGCCACAGGAAAAGGAACATAACCGCTGCCACCAGCACTATCCCTATCACAAAGCCCATTATTATCCTTCCCCTTGTGCTCTTTGATCCCCATATAATAAGAAGAGCTGCCAATGCGCCGCACATATCTATAAGCACATCCGTGCCCCTGCCTGCCCTGTCAGCGACAAAGAGCTGATGAATCTCATCGGAGCACGCATAGACAAATGTTATCACAACTGACCATATATACACGCCAGCCGAAGTCATCCTTCCGACGGCCTTTCTGACCGCCAGGGCAAGCAGAGCCAGAAGGATTCCATATTCCGTCATGTGTGCACCCTTTCTGACCATGATCTCCACCACTCCCGTCATCCTGTCAACCACGGGCGCGGAATCATTTCTCACCTTCTGGAACAAACCCACTATAAAGTCTGTCATGGGGTTGCTCACCGCCGACGAGTCATCTCCTGTTCTGGACGACATGTAAAATATGAATATCATCCACAGCACTGCCGGAATTATATATATGTACTTTTTCTCATTCTTTTTTGTTTTCTTTGCCATAAAATCACCACCATGAATGAGTATACCATAAAAAATGTCTAATTTTTTTTGATTTTGCCTTTTTTACTTGAAATATTAGTTTTTTACCTGTACTGTAGAAAAGTGAGGTATTGAAGTGGTTATGTATAATTCATAACAAATAAAAAAAGTGAGGTAACATTATGGCAAGAACAAGGAAAAAGGGGAATCCCATCGTATCAGCGGTTGTTTTCGGTATATTCGGAATAGTTCTATTATTCCTGGGTATACGAACATTTATCGGTTTACACGGAAAGCTTCTAAACGTTACTACATGTGACGAATCGGAAGTTAAACCGGGAGTGTATGTGGAGGGAACACTCACCTACGGATACGGAGCTTACATTGAGAAGACTACAACGTACAATCACGTGGTCACCAAGACCGACGGATACTACTATCTCGTTGATATCTGCGACAAGAATGAAGACGGCTCAAAAAGAGACACATCCAAGTGGATCGGAATATCGATCTCCAAGAGTGATGACGCCAAATTTGACGCGATCTCATCTGCTGACGATGCAGAACCAGTCTACATAACAGGAGTCATCCGCAAGAACAGCGACAAGGTGCAGGGCTTCCTTGACGACTACATCACCAAGTATGTCGACGCATACGCACAATATTATGGATACACTCCTACAAGTGAGGACTATGCGACCGCAAAGGCAGAAGCTTTTCCTTACTATATAGAGATGGTTGACTCTTCAGATTACATATTCAAGCTTGTCCTCGGAGCTGTATTCCTACTGGCAGCAGTGATCATGATCCTGAAGGCAACAAGAAGCAAGAACACCATCAGCGCATCTGCACAGCCAGCAGGCACAGGTTACTATGACGGTACAGGCGATTTCAACGGCGTGTACACTCCGGGCAGCACAGGCAGCCCAAATAACGGCAACTATACACAGCAGTATGGCAGTACAGACAGTGGCAGCTATACACAGCAGTACGGCACTACAAACAGTGGCAGCTACGGCACTGCAGAACAGACACAGGCACCGCAGACGTCTTACAGTGATCCGTTCTACTCACAGCAGCCGGCAGCTTCAGAGCAGGATGCCCACGCATCTAATCCTTATACAACAACAAGCTCAACTACATCTTCCTCTTCCTTCAGTCTCAAGAAAGATGAGTAACAATTAAATAGCACACATAAATCTAAAAAAGGTATATACGGATCGCAGCCTGACTGCTTTCCGCATATACCTTTTTTAGATTTATGTGTAAGACTGACTATCCTTATGAATAATCTTTACCTTCTTCTTACTTACCGAAGTATCTGTCAAGAAGTCCCTTGAGAGCCTTGCCGTGTCTTGCCTCGTCTCTTGCCATCTCATGAACTGTATCATGGATCGCATCCAGATTGTTCTTCTTAGCGCACTTTGCAAGATCTACCTTTCCTGCTGTTGCACCGAACTCGCAGTCAACTCTCCATGCAAGATTCTTCTCTGTTGAAGCTGTCATGTTCTGCTCAAGGTCTGATCCAAGCATCTCTGCGAACTTAGCTGCATGCTCAGCCTCCTCGTACGCTGCCTTCTCCCAGTAGAGACCGATCTCAGGATAGCCCTCGCGATGTGCTACACGAGCCATGCAGAGATACATTCCAACCTCTGAGCACTCTCCCTCGAAGTTAGCCTTGAGCTGCTCGTAGATATACTTCTTGTCCTCATCGCTGATCTCTGGATTGTTCTTAACTGTCTCAGCATATACGCCAAACTCATGCTCTGCTGCAAGCGTGAGCTCTCCCTCTACCTTCTTGAACTTATCTGCTCCTGCGTGACAGATAGGACACTCTGCTGGTGCCTGCTCTCCCTCATAGATATAACCGCATACTGTACATACAAACTTTGCCATAACTTAATTCTCCTTTTCTCTTTTAAATAATCTAATCAATATCCATCATTGATTGTTAAAATATATTCTGTCTTCTTTGTTGATGTTTATTTATCAACTATGTCTTATTATACCTATTTTTTGATCAAAGTCAACCCCTATTGGGAATGATTCTTAATTATTTTTTTAGTAGGTTGTTGATTATATATACAAGACTTGTAAATTATATACATTACATTATTGGGATTACATCCTGTTAAGGTCCAATATAAATAGAAAAAGAGGATCGATACATTCATATATCAATCCTCTTATACTCTTCTGTATATTCTCTATATGTCGCTATATAGCATCATTATCCGGCTAGCTCTGTCCCAGCATTATCTTCTTGAGAAGATATTCATATCCCGTGATAGGTATAGGCTTGCTGTAGTAATAACCCTGAATGTAGTGGCATCCCCACTCTCTCAGGTATTCCTTCTGCTCAAATGTCTCAACACCCTCCGCAAGACTTCTGATTCCCAGATGCCTTGACATGGCAAGGATATCCTGTGTCATGAGCATGTCCTTGTTGTTCGGCTCGCCGGTGGCTATTCCGTCAATAAAGCTCTTGTCTATCTTGATTATATCCAGCGGCATATCCTTAAGAAGTGCCATACTGGAGTATCCTGTTCCAAAATCGTCCATGGATATCTTGAAGCCCTCAGCCTTCAGATCCTTGAGCACCTTTATCAGATACTGCACGTCAGCGAAATCTGCACTCTCAGTTATCTCAAAGTCTATAAGCGAGTGATCCACTCCGTATTCATCGACTATATCACACAGTATATATATAAGATCCGGTCTCGATATCTGGTGTCTCGAGAGGTTACAGGATATCGGGTAGAGCGGGTAGCCAAGCTCCTTCCACTCCTTGAACTTCTTGCACACCTGTCTCAGCACATATCTGTCTATGATGTCTATAGTTCCGTCAGTCTCAAACTGCGGCACGAAATACTTCGGCAAGAGAATATCTCCGCCCTTGTAGAACCATCTTATCAGAGCCTCAGCACCGGTCAGGGTGTCGTTCTGTGGATTGTACTTCGGCTGAAGATATACCATGAGATCCTCATTCTCTATGGCATCCGGAAGCTCCAGCTTGTACTGCTGTGCCATGATGTATTCCTTCTTCATCTCCGATGTGTATATCTTTATCTCATTTACATTGGTCTTGATACACTGGAGGTGTGCCATCTGCGCCATGTCCTCAATGCGCATTGACATGCTGAGTTTCTCGAATTCATCATAGAATACGATACCACAGCTATAGAATATCTTATACTTCCTGTTCGACGGAAGCTGTCCTATCTCCTCAAAGAATGTATATAGCCGGTTCATTATCTCATCCTCCGGCATATACTTTATAATCATGGCAAAATCGTCACTCTCACACTTTGCAGAGTACAATATCCAGTCCTGCTTGGTCATAGCGTCACATATATATCTGAACAGATCCTTCGCCACCTCACGACCCATAACGTTGTTGATGAGCCTGAAGCCCTTTATGTCGAATCTGGCAAATATAAACTGATCCAGTCCTATATATTCACACTGCTCAAGCTTCTCCTTGAGCCATGTCCAGTTGTAATGTCCGGTGGCAGGCTCCCTGTATGCTATCTCATAGAGATCTCTCTTACTCATGTTGTCAAGAGTCAGCATCTCCTCCGTCTTGGTCTTCTTGGACCATACCGGAATCTCCACGCACAGACTGTCTGCGCTCTCCATGTAACATATATATGGAAGCTTGTGGTTAGAAACAATGTGCAGCTTCTCCGTCTCTATATACAACTTGGCATATGAATACGCCATGGTCATGAGTCTCGGTATATCCTCTATCAGAGATATATCAAATCCCTTTATATCCACAACGTCGAATCCCGGAACCGTGATGCTCACACAGTTCTGAGGAACCACCTCCATATCACTGTATCCTATCTCCACTCCTCCACACAAACGCGAATATCCGGCGTCCATCATCTTCTCAGGCATATAAAACAAAGCCCTGTTTGCCAGCGGCCTGTATATGTTGCTAAAGCACTTGTACCAGTCATAGCCATTCTCCTGACAAAAATCGTCAAATCCCTCTGACTCTCTGGACCTCAGCACGTAAAGTTTTCTCTTTGGTTTGTATGCCTTTGACCATTGATGTTCCATAATATATCAATTACCTCTGTTCTGCCCTAAGGCCATAATATTGCATTTTTTAATCTTTTTCATTCTATCACAGATCCATCATTTGGGCTATACTTATTATTTTTTTGTTCTGGAAAATAAATGGTTAAGTTTCGATTTTTTTCGTTGAATTTTTACCATATATTTGTTAGCATAGATAAGGTTTTTCAATTATAATTAATAGGAGGCAAAAACGATGAAAAACAGGTTATTTCTAGGTCTCGGCACAGTCATCTCAGTTCTTGGGCTGTCACAGGTAAGTGCCCTGGCGGCAGACAGCGAATCCGGTACTGAAACACTCGGTGCTACGCTTCCACTTACATGGTGTATACCATTTGTGTGTATGCTTCTGTGCATAGCTGTTATGCCCCTTATCGCCGGTGAGTGGTGGGAAAAGCACAAACAGTGGGCTGTTGCAGGCTGGTCTCTTTTATTTTTAATTCCATTTGCCATATTCCATGGCTTTGGTACGATGGGCGAACAATTGCTCGAGGTAATGATCGGTGACTATCTCACCTTCATTGTATTGCTTTTTGCCCTGTTCTGTGTGGCAGGCAATATATCTCTTGAAGGCGACCTGGTGGGAACACCGAAACTCAATGTTCTGCTTCTACTGATAGGTACTCTGCTGTCAAGCTGGATCGGTACTACCGGTGCAAGTATGCTGATGATCAGACCTATCATAAAGGCAAATAAATGGAGACGAAGAAAGGTTCAGATCATTGTATTCTTCATCTTCCTCGTTTCAAATATTGGTGGCTGTCTCACCCCTGTCGGTGATCCTCCACTTCTGATGGGATTCATGAATGGTGTTGACTTCTTCTGGAGTCTCAGACTTGCAAAGGTCATGGTTGTCAATCTCATCATCCTGCTGACTGTATTCTTCTTTCTCGACACAAGAGCATACAAGAAGGATATCGCAGACGGCAGACAGAAGCCGGTATTCGATGCAGATACGAAAAAGCCAGTCAAACTTAAAGGTGCTCACAACATTATATTCCTTATAATGATCGTAGGTGCAGTTATACTCAGCGGAGTTCTTCCTATGAAGTTCCCTGCATTTGCAAAGGGTATCAATTTCTGTGAGGGCGTAACACTCTCATGGGCTGCTATCATCGAGATTGTGATCATGCTAGCAGCGGCTTTCCTCTCATTCAAGACAACGAGCAAGAAAGTCCGTAAGGCCAACAACTTTACATGGGATGCTATACAGGAGGTTGCCATACTGTTCATAGGTATATTCATCACTATGATCCCTGCACTCCTGATCCTCAAGGCACGTGGTTCTGAGCTCGGACTTACACATCCGGCACAGTTCTTCTGGACGACAGGACTTTTATCAAGCTTCCTTGACAATACACCTACCTACCTTGTATTCTTCACCACCGCTGCTTCAAGTGGATTTACAGAGGGTATAAGCACTGCTATGGGTGTAGTTCCTCAGGTCATGCTGATGGCTATCTCCTGCGGTGCCGTATTCATGGGAGCCAACACTTATATAGGAAACGCACCTAACTTTATGGTACGTTCAATAGCCGAAGAAAATGGTATCAAGATGCCTTCATTTGTAGGCTACCTCGTATGGTCAGTTTCTATTCTTGTACCTACATTCTTCATAGACACATTATTATTCTTCTTGTAATCTAAGGGGGTTTTTAATATGAACGAATATGTTGTAAAAGGTGATAATAAACTTACGGTCGGCATTGGCTGGGATGCCAAGAAGGTCGACCTCAAGAAAAAGATTAAGATTGCCATAGACAATATCATGAGCGCTACATCCGAGGACACATATGACCTCAACCTTGCAGCGATCGTTGAGCACAATGACGGCTCTGATCCCGAACTGGTATTCTGGGGTCACAAGTACAGCAGAAGCGATTCTGTAGTCCTGAAGGGCGATGACAGAACAGGACAGAAGGAAGGTATCGACGAGGAGATGCGCATCTACCTCGACAGAGGTGCGAACGTTGGAAGGATCATCCTCTTCCTCTACATCTACAACGGCAACCTTCACAAGCAATGCCTGGCAGAGGTGGACAACGTATTTGCACTGATCAAATGTAAGCATACCGAAAAGGTATATGTACGTGAGGACGCAATATTCAAGGCATGTGAGGATGCCAAGCACAACAACTGCTATGTATTCGGTGAAGTTCTCCACAACGGAGACGAGTGGGTTGTAAGAGAGAGATCCCAGTTCCTCCCATACGACAAGTCCGAGGATATATTTGAGTATTACACATCAAGACATTATGTTCCTGAAGATGACGACTAATATTTAACATGGCGAAAAGCCCCAGTCTCCGGTTTATTTGCACCGGAGACTGGGGCTTTCTTTATTATGATCTATAATTCTATATTACACTACTTTATATAATCCTCTATAGTCTTTGAAGCTCTGTATCTGGAGAAGTTAAAGCTTCTGATATAGCCCTTGTCATCATTCTCCTCAAGCATCTTCTCAAGCCTCTCTCCCACCGTGTCGTCTCTCCAGTAGTAGGTGTCCTCGCTATATTTCGACATCACTTCCTCCATGACCATTTCGGGCGTAATGTCTTTTGTCCTGAAATAATCGATCAGATATGGAACTCCGTCATTACCTATATCCATCACATACTCAAGATCTATCTTCTTTCCACTGTGCGCCTGACTGATATTGTACCTCGTTATCACTGCGCCAGGTCTGATAAATGCATACAGCGTGAACATCACCAAAACCGTCATAAATATGTATCTAAACAGCGGCATATTTCTCCAGAACAGGCTTATGATAACACCGAGCATCACTATAGACGTGACTATCAGCGCCCATATGGTATTTATTCTGAGGTATGTAAGATCATATTCCGCAATGTACATGGACAGCCTCACAGCTGATGAGGCAATCATTATATATGTACATATGCACATCATGAGCAGTGACACGTTGAGCACCAGACTCTTTCTGAATATAGCACTAAATATCAGCACCATACACACATTTACAACCGCTACAAAGAGCAGCTGGAAGAAGCCCTGTCTTGCATACTCTGCGTATGTCATATCGTCCGGAAGTCCTGCACTGTTCATGAACAGATACACTATCTGAACAACGGCAAATATCAGATAGAACGCTGTGAGCACTATCGTTATAGTTATACCTGTCACTGCATTGTACTGCCCCTCCTTCGGAGCATTTGCACCGAGATCTCTGCGGCCCGCCTTGACAATAAATCCATATACAAACAGGAATATCACAGCGGCAAACAGAACTATCTTCACTATATCCCACGAGAAGAACAGTTTGCCAAATATATCCTTTATGACCTTTGCAAACACAGGATCTGCCGAAGACAGCAGATTGAGCACGATCACCAGTATCGGAAGTGCTATCACACATCCAAGAAGTATGTACATCAGCTTGGAATTTCTCTTTTTGCCGGTTATCTCACGCTCCGCCTTTCTGTCGGCAAATGGCATGTTTACATACCCTATCGATCCAAAGAACATCTCGAAAAATGAGAATATTCCCTTGAATATCCCATGCTTTTCAGTGTCATTGAAGTATGTCATAACCGCATACATCTCTGTAACGATTATTCCCACATTACATCCAAATATGATATATCCCTCGTCTGTGAGACTCAGGGCAACCGACATCATGAACACAAGAATATAATATGGGATCAGTATACTCTGTTTCGACAACGCAGCTCCAGTGGTCATGGCCTCACGGTCTGCACCGATGTTCTTCTCATATCGTACCATGCATGTACTGATAAACACTATTGATACTATCGAAAGCACAGCCGACAATATACTCGACCAGTTGCTGTACAGACATGCCGCACATATGATCGCATATACCAGTACCGGAATACCAAACATCCTGAATCTGTTCGGAGACACCGCAGGATTTCTCCTCTGCGGCGGTCTGGCATTCATATTCATATAACCCTGAGGTGGCGGCGGGGGCATCCCCGGGCCTCCATTCATGTTCATATACCCTTGCGGTGGTGGCGGGGGCATCCCCGGGCCTCCATTCATGTTCATATACCCTTGCGGTGGCGGCGGGGGCATTCCCGGGCCTCCATTCATGTTCATATACCCTTGCGGCGGGGGCATCCCCGGGCCTCCATTCATTCCATTGTTAATATTCTGTTCGTTCATCCCAAACCCTCCATTTTTTCACCTTGAACCACTTTGAGCTACTCTACAAGTGCCATCTCATCAAGCCCCACGATCCTGTCCATACACACCGGTGCTGTCAGCCTGTAGGCAAAACTTGCAGACTCGAACAGGCAGTATAATTTGCCATTATACGAATATATCTGCTCCAGCTTCTGCGGGAGCTTAACCACCTGTCTCGGTGTCTCTGTTCCGTAATTCACACTGGACAGCTTGCCTGTATCTGTATCGTATACCTCTATCCTGGATTCATCTATACCATAGGATATAGAGAATATTATCTCATTTTTGTACACCTGAAGCCCCTGCACCCTTCCTGGTATATAGAAAGCCTCGTCCTCCTCCGAGGATATGGCGGTGCCGCCATTTACGATCTCGTAGCTGGCTGCCATGCTGTAGCTGTTCTTATCCTTTCGCCAGTAGCCCGCATATATATGTCCGTCATATATCGTGATAAATGACGTTGCAGGGAACATGACGCTACATGTGTTTCTGTATTTTATCGGCTTTCCCTGAGCCACATCGTATTTCTCTATGGAGTCCAGCGTAAGACATGATATGGATGCCTTCCTGCTCCTGTCCTCATCCTCATCGATCATGTACGAGGAAACCCACAGCACATTATTCTTCGTATCATACGCAAGTCCTCCGGCATGTGTCGTGTCCTTGAGAACCAGTGTTTTAATATATTGCCCGGTCTGTGTATCAAGAACAAATATCACAGATTTGTGTTTCTTCGTCTTGCAGTAAGCACTGACAAATGTATACTCCTTCGTAACTGCCAGCCCCTGTGGCGTCATGGACGTGCAGTTCTCTATCTTCCTCGACTCACTGCCTATCGTATCAGCATACGCAAGTCCCGGAATGATCATCATGCCATAATCGGTATCCCTGTTCTGGGCATACATACCCATATGATAGAATTCCGGTTCAGTCGACATCTCCCATATCTGCGAAAAATTCGACTTGTTGTCAACCGCATAGGTGCTGGTTCCGGAATCATTTCCCGATATCTCGAAGTTTCTGCAGTACACTCCGCCATACAGCCATATCACGCAGATTCCCCCGACATAGCACCATGCAAATATCTTCACAAGTATCCTTCTCGACTGGACCGTCGACAAAAGTGCCGCCATGACCATCTGACTGATAATCGTTATAAGCATCATGGCATTTGTCAGCATATCTCCATGGCTGACTATCTGAAGCGGTACGCCTATCATCATAATCCAGTAGGCCTTCTGTTTCACCTTAATTCTTATTACACCATTCCAGCCTTCCCGCTTCATGCCCCACACCTGCAGTGACTGCCATACAACCACAAGGCCATATACGATGCACGCCACAAGCAGAAGCTGCCTGAGCACAGCAACAGCCGTTATCTCAAGGGCCTCACCATTTCTGTAAAATGCCATATAGTACACACCCTGTGCGAGCTGCCATATCCTCCACGCCATCATGGCGAACATCGCAAGCGCTGCAACAAATGCAAATGTGTTGGTAGCAGTTCTTCGTCTGACACCCTCACGATGTTCCTTCATCTGTTTGCGCAGACGTTTCTTTGCCCTTCCCAGCTCCTTTATGTGCTTTTTACACTTTCTGATCCTTCTGCGTTTATAGAACAGCACCTTGTACGGTGCGCGTCTGTTCTTCAGCTCTTCATATTCTTCCCTAAGTCTGTCATACCGTTCCGACTCCTCATGAAGATCCGTTCTGGTCGCCCTGAGTGCAGAACGACACATAACGTATCCCTCAAGATCTATCTGTGCCTGTTCTTTCAGCTTTTCAGCCTGAAGTTGAAGCTTCTCTTCTCTGTTCAATTTCTTAGCCCTGTCTGTCATGAAAATCCGCTCCTGTCCATCAGCCTCTTTACTCAAAGTACCGTTTTATTTTGTCCTCCACCAAATTCGAACCGATCACAATTATGATCTCCTGCCCGTTCTCTATAGGTCTCACCTCGGTCTTTTTTACCGTGGCGTTGAGCTCTATCCATCCGGTGTCATTTACAGGGAGAAAACCCTTGATTCTAAAGACATCTCCGCATTCCTTATCCGCAAATATATCCCTGACTATCGTCTCAAGCCGCTCCTGAGGCATGACCTTATTCATGATATATACCGAGTTAAACACATCACTTTGTTTGAACCATAATTTTACATAGTCGTTTAATTTGTATCCGGTTGACATAAAACCTTCAAAGTCATCATCCGTGAAATCATCCCAGTTCTTCTCCAGAACATCATCGCCGAACTGACGCTTACACTGGAATTCGGTGAGCACTTCATTGATATATTCTATTGTGCTCCTCTTCTCATCCTCCGATGCATCCTGAACCTTGCTCATCACCAGAGTTCCACAGTTCGCAACCTCAGACGCAAGCACATATCTGGACTGTCTGCTCATGTCCCGGTCAAGTCCGGCATCGACTATGGAAATGATGCTTCCCACCTCATACCATCTGTCAAGTGGCTCCTCGTGGAGGACGTCAAAGAATTCATCCACATCAAATATTCCGGACGGCTCAACAATGACTCTGTCATAGCCGCTCATCCCCATAGCTATGAGCTTTGTCTTGAACCTTCTCTTGTGACAGTCCTCGCCGCAGCCACCTGCCACCATCTCAGCATGACAGTTCTCGCCCATCACATCCTGAAGAAGCATCATGTCCACGTTGACTGCACCATAATCATTTTCAAGGATTCCGACATTATATCCTTTGCCAACAAGGTAGCTCACATACTTCTTAATAAATGTCGTCTTGCCTGAGCCCAGAAAGCCCGTTATCAAATCTATCTTTACCATATGTCCACTCTCCTTATTATCTACGCGCGTTACCAGCTTGATCTCACATGAAATCCGCTGTCATTCTCCAGAGGTATCTCCCTGACATCCATATCCTCTATAAATATATATCTGTCATTTCTGAGAACTGCTATCACCTTGTCTATAGCCTCAGGCAGCCCCTGAGCCTCCATCTCAACAGAATCATCATATCTGTTGCACACCCAGCCGGTGACTCCGTACATGGATGCAGCATAGCTCGCCCTGTATCTGAAGCCAACTCCCTGCACTCTTCCTCTGAATGTATAATGTCGTCTTATCTTGTCCATATCTATATGTCCCATCTCTGTTATGATCTTCTCATATCTTACATTTTATATCCTGCTGCCCGCATCTTACACATCATGTTCAGCATCGTACTTTTCTGCGTCATACACGATATTTCCGCCACAGATTGTATAGTGAACCTTTCCCGGGAGAGTCCATCCGGCAAATGGACTGTTGGATGCCTTTGACGCAAAGCTGTTCACTGTCCAATGTTCATTCTCGCCAAATATGACTATATCCGCAGGAGCTCCCTCTGCTATCTTGCCCGGTTCCATGCGGTAAAATTCTGCAGGATTCCTGCTCATTAGTTCCATGAGCTTCATGAGTGAGATATATCCAGGCTGTACAAGGGAATATATTCCAAGGGCAAGAGATGTCTCAAGCCCTGTTATTCCACTTGGCGCCTTGTCAAGCGGTCTCGCCTTCTCCTCACTGCTGTGCGGGGCGTGATCCGTCACTATCATATCTATTGTGCCATCCTGTATTCCCTCTATGATCTGTCTTCTGTCTTTCTCGGTTCTGAGTGGAGGATTCATACGCGCCATGGTTCCGTACTTCAGCACAGCATCCTCTATAAGGGTGAAATGATGTGGAGTTGCCTCCGCATGTACGTCCGCTCCAAGCTTCTTTGCAGTTCTCACTATATCCACGGAATTGCCTGAGCTTATATGCTGTATGCACACTGATGCACCTGTGTGAAGTGCAAGGACGCAGTCCCTTGCAACCATAATATCCTCCGCTGTGCGGGATGCACCGCCGTATCCAAGCTTTTCTGATACTTTTCCCTGATTCACTCCCGGCTGTACAATGAACAGCGGATCCTCTTCATGAAGACTCACCGGAAGATCAAGATCCCTTGCCTTCTCCATAGCCTCAAGAAGAAGCTTCTCATCCATGATTGGGATTCCGTCATCGGTAAATCCTGCTGCACCTGCAGCCGCAAGACTGTCCATGTCCACGAGTTCCTTGCCAGCAAGACCCTTTGTGACTGTGGCTGTCTGAACTACATGTATTCCGGTCTTTGCACCTTTATCCTGTATATACTTGAGAGTCTCAAGGTTATCCACCGCCGGCTTTGTATTCGCCATACATACCACCATCGTGAAGCCTCCTCTTGCAGCGGCGGCGGCACCTGTCTCGATGTCTTCCTTGTACGTAAATCCCGGATCGCGGAAGTGTACATGTGTGTCTACCAGTCCCGGTGCAACTACAAGTCCATCTGCATCGATGACCTCCGCACCCTCTGCCTCCAGATCGTATCCTGTCTTAACTATATGATTGCCGTCGATGAGCACATCCATGACCTCGTCTGTATGGGTGACCGGATCAATGACTCTTCCATTCTTTATCAATAACATTTGCCTGTTCTCCTC
>NZ_JBEHVV010000072.1:0-14571 GCF_040227395.1 Coprococcus sp. RTP21428st1_C9_RTP21428_210409 | reverse complement strand
TTATCTTTCATGCTGACTGCCTCCTTTTTCGGTATGTATGAATTATAGCATTGTTTTTCCGAAATTGCAATATGCAACTTAAAAATTATTTTTAATATTTCGTAACGCTTGACAAAAAGATATGAAAAGGATATACTTACATCACAAGAATTGCATAATGCAATTTATAAGGAGGTGATTATATGACGCAAAGAAAAATTGCATTATCCATCGAAGAAGCTGCTGACTATACGGGAATCGGCAGAAACACCTTAAGACAGCTTGTAGAATGGAAGAAACTTCCAGTATTAAAGGTTGGTCGCAAAGTCCTGATTAAAACCGATATTCTGGAAATGTTTATGGAAGCGAATGAAGGTCGTGATTTGAGGGATAGAGGAAATGTAAAAGCCGTAACAAGAACTGCGGCAAATTAAAAAGGCGGCTTCCCAAGAAACCGCCAAAGGTTCTATCAGACCGAAGCCATGATATACCTACACGCAAGAAGATTATACCATGTGCTTCTTCTGATACGCAACCGAGAACTTATGTTTGTAAAAGAAAGGGGAATGTAATCATGGCAAAATCAACAAAAAGTTATGAAGAACGAATGCTTGAAATGGAAAAGAAGGAACAGGAAAGCCTTGAAAAAGCAAAACGATATGCAGCACAGAAGAAAGAACTTCTGAAACGAAAGAAAGCCGAAGAAAGTAAAAAACGAACTCATAGGCTCTGTCAGGTTGGCGGTGCGGTGGAATCCGTTCTCGGTGCGCCTATCGAGGAAGAGGACATCCCAAAGCTGATTGGTTTTCTGAAAAAGCAGGAAGCCAATGGGAAATTTTTTTCAAAGGCAATGCAGAAAGAAACACATACCGATATGGAGGAAGTGTAATGGCGGGGGGGGGATGAGTTTTTCATTCCCTTCATTGCTTTTTCATGAAGGGCGCACTTATGGACAACCAGAGGTCGTCCCAATAAGTTTGCCACAAGTGGCAACCGGTCTTCGCTCACGCTTGCCGGGCTCGTTCCGTCGGCGGGGCTTTCAGCCAGACCTGCTCATGCCGCAGGAGGCACTCTTCGCCAGAGGGGCGCATTCCATGCAGGCTGCTATGCGCAGGGCACTCTTACGCAGAGGGCGTTCCGGCAATACTGCTTTTTCTAAAACTGAAAGCAATGTTGCCGGAAATCTATGCCGGATGTGCAGAAAGGGGGAATCCAGACATGGCGATTTTTCATTACACAATCAAAATAGTCGGACGAAGTAAAGGGAAATCTGTTATCTCCGCTTCCGCATATCTCAATGGGGATGTGATGAAAAACGAGGAAACCGGGCGAATCAGTTATTACACTTCTAAAAAAGAAGTGGTCTACACCAGTCTGATGATGTGCGAAAACGCACCTCCTGAATG
Source organism: Coprococcus sp. RTP21428st1_C9_RTP21428_210409 (assembly GCF_040227395.1). Classification (NCBI taxonomy): domain Bacteria; kingdom Bacillati; phylum Bacillota; class Clostridia; order Lachnospirales; family Lachnospiraceae; genus Coprococcus; species Coprococcus sp. RTP21428st1_C9_RTP21428_210409. Next base: position 13,186 of record NZ_JBEHVV010000072.1, on the reverse strand, counting down.
GCAGATAGTACCAGAAGAAAATATAAAACGCTTTCAAAAATCTGTCCGATACAAAAGGTCAGAAGATAAAGAAGCTGCTTTAGAAAAATTTAAAATCACATTTCAGAAACAACGGTTATGGAATGAGGTATTGAAGATTGAAAAAAGTGCAGATGCCCAACTTGGCAGGTCATTTGAATTTGCCCTCCCCAAAGAATGGAGCAGACAGGAACAGATTCAATATACAGCCGACTATATCAAAAAAACATTTGTGGATAAGGGAATGTGTGCTGATTGGAGTATCCACGACAAAGGGGATGGCAATCCTCATGTCCATCTGCTTCTGACAATGCGCCCTTTTAACCCGGATCATTCTTGGGGGAAGAAAGAAGTCAAAGATTGGGATTTTGTCAGAGATAAAAGCGGAAATATCGTGATTGATGAATCCCATCCGAACTGGTGGCAGGATAAGAAAAACCCTGACCGTCATGGAATCCGTATCCCTGTATTAGATGAAAACGGAATCCAGAAGATTGGTGCAAGAAACCGCCTGCAATGGAAACGGGTACTGACCGATGCTACGGGATGGAACAATCCAAAAAACTGTGAACTGTGGCGGAGCGAGTGGGCAAAGGTGTGTAATGAACATCTGCCTTTGCATAATCAGGTCGATCACCGTTCTTACGAAAAGCAGGGAAAACTCCAGATTCCTACCATCCATGAAGGTGCTGACGCAAGAAAGATTGAACAAAAGTTTCTTGCCGGGCAGGAAATAAAAGGTTCGTGGAAAGTAGCGGAAAATCAAATCATAAAACAACAAAACACGTTATTGCAAAAGATACTGGACACCTTTGGGAAAGTATCAGGTGCATTATCATTATGGAAGGAGCGATTAAATGACATTAGAAGAAAGCCGGGAAATTATACCCTTAATGGAGTCCATGATTGGGCAAATCGAAGAACAGCAGACCTTAATGGCAGAAATGCTTCTGGAAATGCAGAACCGGGACACCCAACTCTCTCTTATGCAGGAACAGAATCAGAAATTGCAAAAATTAAACAGCGAGTTATCCGAGCTGCTCAACATTTTGCCAAATACCGAGGAACTACTTTCCAAGATGGAAGAACAGAAAACGAAGATAGAACTTTTGGAAAACGAAAATCAGCAATGGCAGATATTGGCACAGAAGCTGAACAGCGAAAACAGTTTATTACTGAAACAGAACACCGAATTGCTGAACTGGAACAGCAGGTAGAGAAAGGACGTGATATAGATGAACGAATCCAGAGAATCAAAGAACGCCGAACAGTTGGAAGAACTTCTGCTCTTGACCGAGGAGATACAAGAAGAGTTGGAACAGAAAGACCAGCTTATCGTGGAACTGAAGACGCAGCTCAACGAATCTCTGACCTTGAACGAGAAATTAAACAAAGAGAACAGAGCCGGGAATATTCAAGCATTAAAGAACGACTTGAAGCTGGCAGACAGAGCATTGCGGAGCGAGAAAGAGAAGCTGCGAAGCGCAAACGTCACGATAGAGGAATGTCAAGATAAAATACGATGCTTAACACAACAACGGGATTATGCCCGGACACATCAGAAAATCGTAGAGATACCGGTAGAAAAGCCGGTACTCTATAAAAAATGCGAAGCCTGTGACCGGACAGCCTATCAGAATGCAAAAGCAAGATACGAAACACAAAAAGAGCAACTTGCAGGACAATATAAAGCAAAAACGGTAATGTTCCAAACAACCTTGTTCCTTCTTGCATGGTATTCGCTGACAACCACTCTTTTTCAGGCAGTACAGTCAGATGTGTTCCTTTCCGATTGCAAATCATTCTTCCATGATGCAGCATCATTCATACAAACTTTTATCGGTTGGACGATTGATGCCGGGCAATCTGTGGCACAAATCAGCACAAAAATTCCAAATGAGATTATAGCCGGAATCATATATTGGTTATTGATGATATTGGTTGTTGGAATATGTGTGGCAGGGACAGGGATACTGGCAATACTGATAGAAATAAAGGTTATAGAATTATATAAGAAAAACTGTTGGGATGTTATTACCCTACTGATGATACTGACAAGTGCGGCTGTCATCATTTATTTTGGAGAAGTAATTAAAAAAGCATTATCAATAAATCTGTTGTTCTTTTGGTTAATTTTACAAGGAATATATCTTACAATTCGACGCTATATAAGTCAAGATACTGATTGACTAGATACAAAATATTTGATAAAATATAAATAGAAATACAGCAGATCAAAGGAGGTAAAACTTATGAGAGCAAAGAAAGTGATTGTAGGGGTAGCTTTAGTGCAATGTTAATTTCTTCATCAATTCCAGTAATGGCATTTTCTGTTACAAACGGGAATAAGACATTTGATAAAAAGTGGGAATTGAGCACTACATCTGATGGCGGAAAAGGTGTTTTGACTTATGGTTATAATACTCTTGCTATTAATGAAGATTATGCACACGCATATCATTCAACTAAAGATCATTACGCATATGTCAAGAATGGAAATGGTTCTTTTTCGGGTTCAAATGTTGGTAAAGGTAATTGGTCTAAAATTGAGGTTGCTCATAAAGGAAATAGTATTACCTACGGTAATAGCTACTAAACAAAGGTTCGGGATAATGGCTGAGTGGTTGGAATTCCAACCACTCTTTTTTGTGGAGTGTATATAAATGAAGAAAAAAATAAAATATATAGGAATTGTTTTGGTTATTTTGTTCTGTTGCTATAATTTATTTTGGTACTTCGGGAGTTATAAACCATATAACGAATTTCAGAAAGACTTCCCTGAAATAGAAGAATCTGGAGTAAAAATTTACACAGATAAAGATGGATTCCAGTATAGTGTGTCTGTCCCTGATTATTTGCTTTGGAATGGAAATCTTGCGATAGCTGAGTCAGATGTTCGATATGCACTAATTATTTGGATAAAACCATTTCACCAAGGAATAAGTCAAGGCGTGCTATTTAATGACTATAAGGATTTGAATACTCAAATTATGTTGTCAAGTAGCAAAAAAGCTGAAGATCAAGAAGATCAATGGATTGTTGATGAAAATAGCACAATATTGACTACGATATTTGAAAAAGCAAATAAAGTATGGAATCTGGGGTTGAAATAAATGAAAGCAATTAAAAACTTATGTTTGTTTTGTTTCCTGATTTTTGGAATACTTATGCAATCTGAAATATTTCAAGATCAGCTTTGGAACTTTTCTACAGCATATTTTACGTCATCACGCTATGAAGTTGCTAGTGAAGATATGTCGCAGTTTCTGAAAGATGTATCAGAAACTGCAACGGAGAATGATGTACATATTTTTTCTCAGTACAATGAAATCAATAATAAATACCTTTCAACACTTCATATTTATGGCGATGATAAAGTAATCAGACAAACATTAAAAAATACTGCAAACATAGAAGAATCAGAATATACCGCTTTAGTTTCCGGAATTACGAAAGTAAAATTTCATAATCTCTCAGAATTGCAAAGTACCTCTGTGGGTTATGAAAACTTTATCTCATACATAGGAAATGAGGACAATATTATCTCTGCATATCAGAAATTATCAGAAAAATATAGCTTAACTTATCCAGAATATTGGAATTCTACGGAAAAGGACATGATTTTTATTATATGGGGTATGATTATTGCATTGATGATTGTTCTAAATGTAATTGAAGTGGTTAGGCGAAAAAAAGAGGTTGTTGTACGAGTTTCCTTAGGAGAAAGTGCTGGTTTCATAGCATTTAAGGCTGCTTTATTCGATGTAACTTTTGACATTGCATTATTTATTGTTGCAAAAATATTGCTGTCAAATTATATATCGGGAGCATATGAGAATAGACTCGTCACAATTTTATATTCCATTGGAATTATTCTTTCCACTATTCCATATTGTTCTTTTTGCTTTTTTGATATTAGAAAGGCATTCGCAAATGCAACACACAAAAGAGGAGTGGATTTTTTAATTTATTCGTTAAAATTTATAGCAGGGGTAGCCGCTGTTTTTACAATTACCACTAATATTAGTAGTATTCATAATAACCTATTTACAAATGAACATTTGTTAGAAGAATATTATGATGCAAATTATTTTACCGTAAAGACTACTGATTTTAATGCTGAAAAAGAAGAAGCTTTTTGGAATAAACTATACAAGAATGAATATAACACATTAAAGCCTGTAATATGCTTGAATATTTTAAATGATAAAAATGATGTGATATATGTAAATAATCATGCAAAAGATATGTTACAAGGTTTTACGAAGCAGATAAATGCAGTAGAGAATGAATCTTCTGATTTGATTATTTTCATTCCAAAGAATAGATATTTTGCTAAAAACAAGCAATTAGCCTATGACTCCATGAGCCATGTTTTAAATCATGATAATTTACAACAATTAAATATTCAGTACATAGAGTATAGCGAAACAGAATACTTTTCCTATTTAGATACAAGTAGAATAAATGGTATCGAAAAAAGCAAAAATCCGATAATTATTTATCAGGCAAACAAAGATTTAGCAGTCAATGGTGGGTATCTTGAAAGCTATAAAGCAGGAGCAGTTTTATTTCAATGTGATGAAAAACAGCTAAGAAATATCAGCAAAAAGTATGAAGATATGCTTGGAAATTATCAGCTAGTAATTACAAACGTACATGAACAGTATTTATATAATCACACATTTTTAATAAAACTCGTGGGATTTTTAAGTTCTCTTTGTACGATTGTATTGCTTTTAAATATTATGATTATTGTTACAGTAAGTAGACTAGAGTTCCGAGAAAATGCAATGAAAATTTCCTTGATGAAAATCTTTGGATATAGTTTATTTGAACGGCACAAAACACTTCTTAAAATGATTGTAGTGGAAAATTTTGTGATATTAGTAGGTATGCTTATCTATTCTTTATTATCGGTACAGACTGAAGTAGGAATTAGCATTCTTGTTAGTTCATTTATGGCACTAATAGAATTTACAATTATTTTCTTTAATATCACAATTGTTGAAAAAACAAACATACCGAAATCATTAAAAGGAGGTTGCTTATGATAACAATTGAAAATCTATGCAAAGCATATAATGATAAAATTTTGTTCAAAAATTTTCATTTGGAAATTCCAGATAGCCGTTTTTTGGTAATTAGTGGCGAAAGTGGATGCGGAAAAAGTACTTTACTTAATATGATTGGAGGTATTGAAACTCCTGACAAAGGTTCTATTATTGTGAATGGTTTTGATGTGGCAAAAAAAGGAAAAAAGCAGAAATATTTCAAAGAAGTTGTTGGATTTTTATTTCAAAATTTTGCCCTTTTGGAAAACAAAACAGTAAAAGAAAATCTAGAAATAATAAAAAAATCAGGTAGAACGGATATTTCAATAAATGAAGCTCTTGAAAAAGTTGGTTTACAGAAAGTAATTAACAAAAAAGTCTATCAATTATCTGGTGGCGAACAGCAGAGAGTTGCGTTAGCTCGTTTAATGCTAAAGAAATGTTCGATTGTATTAGCAGACGAACCAACTGGTTCCTTAGACAAAAAAAATAGTGAGATTGTTATGAATATATTGCATGAGTTAAGTGAACAGGGAAAAACAGTTATTGTTGTAACTCATAGTGAAGAAATTGTAGCACAAGAAAAGCATGTTCTATATTTATAATTACCCATAATAGAAGAATATGTTCTTTCGGGAGACACCTCCTCTAAGAACATATTCTTTTGGTTAAAATTGATTATAAAGATACTTTTATTTCAGTATATTCGCTATATTGATGGGATATATATTTGCATATTATTTATATGGATAAGGATTATAACTCTAGTGAGTCTTCTGCATCTACCCACATCTGTAAATTACCCTCAAGATATAATCTTGCATATTCCAAAGGCTCATCCACAGCCAATGAAGTAAGCGCACATTCTGATCCGTATGTGGTTTTTAGATTTTTTTCAGCTTTCCAGCAATCAATGCGAAGCATATATCCGGCACTTGTGTAAACATCAATACTATCGTGATTTATGTTGTATTCTGCATAAATTGTTCTCATCGTATCTTATCTCCATTTTCTTTTAATAATCAGTTATAGAGTTAAATATCGAAAACATTTCAATCAGTTCACCATGTCGTTATTGTTATACTGTGTTATGAAATTTTCTTTCCCTTATTTTTTCCCATATTAAGGTTCATGAAAACCAATGTGAGAATATAACACAAGGGAAAGAGTAAGGGAAAGCTCACTTGCTACAAACTTAGTATTTTCAAGGGTTTGCGAAGAATTTGATAATTAAATATAACAGTTATTAAATTTCCTAAAATATGTGAAATATCAACTTGAATTTGTGGGTGAGATTGAATATCTCTTTAATACTCAATTCCTTTTCGTCTTTACGCAAATGATGACTGCTACAATAATCATTGGAATCATACTGATAATACCAATATATGCTGGACCTAGAATTGCCATATTGGAATAATCAGGTTTTACCAGATATGCAAAAATAGTAAATGCATTGGTAGCACCATGCATAAGAGATGGCAACCAGATGGTCTCTGTCTTTTCATATACATAATCAAATAATATCCCCATCATAATAGTAGCGACACAGAACACAATCGGACCAAGTACCGGTGCGCCAATATATTCTTTACCATACTCATATCCAGCCAAAATCATAATCGGCCAATGCCAAGCCCCCCAAATAGTACCACCTACAATTCGACCCTTAGTAACACCCAGCTTCTTCTTCAAATATGGATACAGCGCACCTCTCCAACCAACCTCTTCGCCTAATGCGACAAACATATTCAGAAATGGTGCAATTGTCACAGCTTGAACAGACGTAATCAGCAGATACATTGGTATCGTGATACCCTGTGCCTCGAACTGTTCCAACGCTCCCGCTTCCTCTAAAAGACCTCTTAACGTCATAAATTCAGAGTCAAATGTATCCGGGAAAATCACAAAAAACAAGACCCCTCCAAGGATACTTAATAACGCCGGCATCCAAAGGGCAAAGAATACATAACGAAGTTTCCCTTTTAAATGTGGTACCCATCCCATACCTTTTAGCGGGATTCTGGCTACCAGTACACCAAGGAACGGCATAAACATGGTAATCATCACTATAACAGTAAACACTATCTGATTTCCATTATTACTAAAAACACTTGCTATCATTTCTAAAATCCAAGCTAGTCCAAATGCGACTGCCATGTATATCACAAATTGTTTCTTACTCAAATTAATTGTTTCCATTATGCATCCACCTCTTTTCTATATACTTCCAAACTCCAAATTTTCCTCCTACAACTAGGACAAGTTAACTTTCTCATCTTTGGATTATGATTTGCCAACAGAGTTTCCATTTTCCTTGGTTGAAATCTGGTATGGCATTCCGGACAAATATACTCTATCCGTTTGTACCAATAGTTTGCTAAAAAGACAGCACAAATAGTATACACTGCCGTAGTTACAAAAAATGGTATCCAAATTCCTTGTAATATACCAATAACAAAAGTTACAATTCCTGTGATTTCTACAGGAATTCCTACGATCAGCATTTTTTTGTACATTTTCTTTCGCTTTTCTTTTTACTCCATAATTGACGATATGTCATGAATTGTTTTTTGTGAGCCATCCTTGAAAGAAGTCAAAAAATTTCTTATATTTTTTATTTTTTCTTAATATCTGCCTGAAGGTTTTTATTCAGTTCATCAAGCAAAAGTTCAATTACTTTTTTAGACTCATCAGATTCCAATATTTCAGCAATATCTTTAATAGAGATATCTAAGTCTCTCAAAAAGCATATTGTTTCCAATGTAGCAACATCCTTTTCAGAGAACAGTCTTCGTCCTCCCTCTGTCAAATCCGTTGGCACAAGAATACCTCTTTCATCATAGTATTGAATGGTTCTTACTGAAACATTACACTTCTTTGCAAGTTCTCCTGTTGTATATAATGACATATCCTGCCTCCTTTCAAGGCCCATATTAGTATATAACGCTGCGTGACAAGCAATATATCACGCTGCGTTATTTTTTATTTTTTACGCAAATAATTAATTTCTCATATCAACCAGACAGTGAGAGAAATTCCGATTTTCACGTTAGGTTTCATCCAAATATATTTCTATTTTGCTGAATACCTTATCTTTACAGGAATTAAACTCAGGAGTCTTTTTGATATAGCTGAATATATCTTCTTCAATATCCTCATTCCATATAGTTCGTTGAAAATCTTTATTTTCTTCCGTTGGAATATATAACACATCCACATGAATTTGATAATACTCTTCCTCATCATTAGGAAATTGTCTAACCAAAGAAAAGTTAAACATAGGTTTTCCTGTAAAAGAATAGGTTCCTGTTTCAAATAAAATCATATCTTCTTTAAGTGGCATATTACACATCTCTTCGAACACGCTTACTATGTGTTCCAGACTAGAATTATCTGAAATGCTATTTTGCAAATATCCTAATAAACTTTCCTTTGATGTCCTCTTAAATCTATCAAATAATCCCATTTGAACCCTCCTGTAATTTGTACTTATAGGCTCAGCATAAGCCCCAATATCATATGTAATATATTATTACAACAAAACCCTAACCCATGTTGTAATATCGTTCTGATTCCATAAAAGACTCAATAACCGCTTTGCCTATTTCCTCAGCATCTGCATCAGCAAATAATATAAATTCTTTGATGATTTCATCATATGTATATTGTCTTTTATGTGATTTTTTATCGAATGTATTATATACTGATTATCTTCAGTGATTTTAACACGAACATAATGATTATTTTTCCAAAAAGATACTCGGCTTCTATATTTCGTATTTTTCTTCCATGCAGCATTTTCTTTTCGCTCATTAGGCGTCAGCGAAGATAAAGGACTGTTGACCAATATCATTTTGCGTTCTTATACGAAAGCAAAATATGGCTTGGCGCAAACAATATTGCTGCGATAAGCAATAGAATTGATCTGCTCATAATTCCACTAAACAAGAACAAAACTGAGGGAATAACAGATAGCGCCAGTGCTCTGAATATGCTGCTCTTCTTAAAGCAAATTATCCAAATTGCACAATACAACACTACTAATATCGCGTCCACAATAAGGTATATGGCAAATGCTTCGTCAGACCACCACCCGAACCATGTTCCAGGAATGTTAATTATCATAAAACCAAAGCAGCCAAACCTTCCTATCTGTTCTGCAACCTCAACAAATTTATTGCTCCATTTGTTTTGAAATCCCTCTTTGCATCTAACTGCAAAAATAATATTGGGTATCATAATAACTGCAATCATTATCAGTCCGAATATATTTAACCAGTCCATAACTTTCTCCATAAATTCACATCACCACATGCCCTTGTCTGGACGCACCACTGAATTTTATCTGATATTATCATAAAATCTCTGCAACACGATCGCCAACTCTTCCGGAGCTTCTATGTTTGCTTCATGACCTGTTTTCGCAAGTTCATGGAAACAGGCGTTGTTCAAATATTGGCAAAGTTCTTTTGAAGTTTTTTTGTTTGCAGTGTCCTTTTCCCCACAAATGAGCAATACCGGACAAGACACCTTATGCAGGGAGTCACTGAAATCCAATTCAGCCATCGTCCCGCACAGGCTGATAACATCCGCTTTTTTGAAACCCATTTTACTGAATGCCGAATTCGGCATAAGATGAAACAACATATTCTGAACTTTCAATAATTTTTGAGGCATTTTATACTGTGCTGCAATTAATACGAGCGCTTTTACTTTATCTGGGTGGTCTATAGCATAATTAAGTGCCAAAACAGCCCCTAGAGAAAGCCCACATAAAACAATTTCATCGTTCACCTTGTCACATTCTGATGAGAATGCCGAATATAATTCCTTATATGTAGCAGATTTTCCTTCTAACATCTCTGCCAAACTTAATTTGACACTACTTTCCGATACCTTCGTTTCTTTTATTACTCTATTCCAACTGTCTGGTTTTTGTCCTAGTCCATGCAAATACAAATACTTCATATATTGTCACTCCTCCTCATGTGGGGACGTTCCTTCTCAATAGAATTCCAGCCTGTGCTCCACCAGCTCACTTCCCTCATATACGAGCTTGAGTGAGAAAAATCTCTCCTCCCCTTCAAGCAACAGCTTCAGAAATATCGCATCCCCGCTCCACGTCGGAAGTGTTGGCACGATCTCTTTATCTATCCATTGAAGATCACCCTCATCGCATATCTGGACATCCCCCTCAAATCCATCTGCGGTGAACAGGCACATAAGCTCATTCTCGCACTCATTGCTTATAAATGTCACCAGACCTCTGAATCGATATGATGTAAGCGTAAGTCCCGTCTCCTCCTTTATCTCCCTGAGAAGGCAGTCTTCAGGACTCTCACCCTCCTCGGCATGTCCACCTACACCGATCCATTTGCCTTTATTAATGTCCTTCTCCTTCTTTGTCCTGTGGAGCATCAGGTATCTTCCATCTTTCTCTATGTAACAAAGTGTTGTCATCTTCATAATTACTACTGTCTCCTTACCCTCTTTTGCACGTTTCATGTCGCAAATACAATTAATCTTTCTCGCTCCGTTCTCTGCTGTTCACTATGTATATTCCTGTGCACACCAGCACCAGCGACACCAGGCTTACCGGGCCAAGTGCCTGCGCACCCTCGCGGAGCAGCCATGCCGACAGTATCACGCCGAATACCGGATTCATAAATCCAAATACTGCAACCCTTGATATAGGATTATACTTGAGCAGCATTCCCCACAGAGAATATGCCACCGCCGATACAAGAGCCAGATATATGAGCATCAAAACTCCACCTGTGGATACGGTGCTGAGTCTGCCTCCCATGGCAAAACCGGCAGCCGACAGAATAATTCCGCCAACTATAAACTGGTAGCCACTGAGCATAACCGGATTGTGTTTTACCGAATATCGCTTCAGGAACACCGATGAAAATGCATAAGCCACTGTCGACAGAAATATCGCACCCTCACCTGACAAGCTCATATGGAAATTCATTCCATTCATGTTTATAAGTACAACTCCCGCAAATCCAACCAGACAGCCAAGCATCTTCTTTGCAGTGACATTTTCCTGATGGAATATGAATCCTGACACTATGATGGCAACGAATACATTTACTGCCTCTATGATGGACGCCTTGACTCCGCTTGTATGTGCGAGACCTATATAAAAGAACAGGTATTGTATGACTGTCTGCAGCATCGCCAGCCATGCTATCTTGCCGGCGCAGCCCTTCTCCGGCCTGATGAATCTTCCTTCCAGCAGACTTCCAAATATCACGGCAAGGATTCCCGCCAGCACGAATCGCATACCGGCGAACAGTATCTGTGCCGACGTATCCGCACTCTCTATATTCCACAGTCCATAACCTATCTTTATACAAGGAAACGCACTTCCCCACAACAGGCAGCACAGCATGGCACCGAACCACACAACACTGGTCTTCTGCATCCATTTGTCGTTTATCTCTATCTTTTTCATATTTACTTCTCTCTCGTGTCTTTTATATCATAGACTAACAACATTATATACGATTATAACTGCCAGTCTATATTCTTTGCATTCTCAGCAAGCAGCAACCTGGTCGCAAGCTCTTCATCATCCAGTTCTACATAGTCACCATTTGCATAATATCTCCACTCGGCTGTCATCTTTTTCCCTGTAAAGTTCGTCTCCCTTATGACCCAGAACTGTTTTGGAGACAATCTCTCCTGATTATTTTTCATCAACGTATAGCACTCTGTGTACTTGCAATTCTTTACTAGTTCCTTGACATCCATAAATGTCTCACGATTCTGAACCTGACATATAAGCAGACTGCAATTCTTCTTTGGTTTTCTCTGTACCCTCTCAATGGATATATCAAACCATGAACACAGTATCATATATATCAATATGTATACAAACAAATATGCTATGGAAAATACGACATCACCTTTATCGCCAATAATCTTGTATAGGAACCATTTATTAAAATAGAACAGGATCACGCCAGTCAGAAATGAACATAAGATCAGATCTGTGAACCACTGGCCGGCTATGATCAGCCCATGTGTGTTACGTGAATCTGATAAAAAGCGCAGTATCCATAGAATCAACAGTGTGCCAACCGCCAACACAAGAGCCGCTATGCCAAGATGCACACCTGAGTCAAATATCCAATGCCAGTTAAGCGGCAATTTTATATGTTTTATATCTTGCAAGAGGTACTGCACATCAGGATTCCACACCGTATTGCCCCAATATATGAATCCCCATACTGCACCTATCACAAATAACAAAATCTCCTTTTTCCATCTTCCCCTCATAATGTACCTCCATTCTTAAGCATCTTTTATTGTATATATATGGAAAGTATATTTTTATACACGAAAAAAGTCAATTTTCTTTCCCCATTGGCGCGACTTGTTTTTGGCAAATATTTCTTCAATTATCTCCTCGTATATGATATGCTCTAGTTAGTTTGTGCTAACCATATAGATTATTTACAAGGGGGATTACATGGAACAGAAAGAAAAAATTAAATACCAAAGGAACTGCCTGCTGGGCGCGCTCGGCGCAGCACTCCTGATCGTGGGGGATCTGTGTATCAGCATAGTACCCGCATCACCCGCGGACAAAGGACTTTATGTGAGGGGGGCATATCTGAACGGGGATTTCCAGCTGTGGAGAGTGGCTCTGCTGCTTGTGACAGGTCTTGTCGGTATGTTCTTCTATGCATTTGGCATAGACGCCATATCGGAGCAGATACTTCCCAAGTACCGCAAGACGAGGGCACTCGTCAAATACGCAGGGCTCATGTATGTCGCGTCCGCCGCGACACTGCATTTTCTCGTGGGAACACTCGCTTACTGGGTAACCTATCTGTCTGAACACATTGGAAGAGAACAGGCCATCGCATATGTTGACGACTACTACAATCTGCTCTTTCCAGCCGTCAGCATAGCGTACATACCTACGGCACTGCTCATGCTCACAAGTCTTATATCGCTGCTGGCAGGCAGAACTGTCATGAAGAGGAGCATGATCGTATTTCACATCATCACATGGCAGCTTATATTTGTGCTCATTCCTGACATCAGACAGGCCATGGGCGCCGACATATCCACACTGGATTATGTATTCAGTC
>NZ_JBEHVV010000071.1:0-14465 GCF_040227395.1 Coprococcus sp. RTP21428st1_C9_RTP21428_210409 | reverse complement strand
GCATTGGATGGCTCCCATACATATACGATGTATCCGTCAACATTTTCCTGCTTATTCCACTTCAGTGTAAGTGAGCTTGTGTAGGCTGAAGTGAGCTTGAGCCCTGTAACCTCGCCTGGGTCGGTGGTTATGGCCTTGGCATCTGACAGAACGTGCCAGATGGTGTTGGTATCAGTTGTTGTGTATGCGCGTACCTTGTAGTTATATTTTGTGCCAGGATTGAGCTGGCTGTCGGTAACCTCGCAGTCGTCAGGAGAATTGGTCGTGGCAATCGTCTCGTAGCTGCCTGATGAACCGTTGCTTCTGTATACTCTGTATCCTGTTGCTGCAGGGATAGGTGACCATGAAAGTTTTACAGATGTAGGCGCTGTAACTGCAGCCGCAAAGTTCTCTATGGTATCAGCTATTGTAATGCCGGTACACTCTGCTGAGTAGGTTCCGTAGATGGCTCCTGAGCTCAATTTGTAATATCCGCGTACCTTGTATGTATACTTTTTACCGTCCTGAAGATTCTTATCTGTAAATGTAGTCGTTCCGGCACCCTTGGCAATTCCCACGGAGACGTATTTATCTTCGGAGCTGTCGTAACGTACTATCTGGTAAGCATAGACCTCAGGGATCTTCGTCCATGTCAGTGTGATAGTGGAGTCTGTGCACGCTGACTGTGTCAGAGATGAAGGCGCGGCAGGAGATTTGACATATCTGAAATTCATATCAGTTGCATTGCTGATTCCTGACACCTTGCCGACGTCGCTGTACTGCCAGTATGAATGTTTCACTGTGAGAGTGTCCGTGTCGTTGTACTGGGCATTCCATATAGGATATGACTGTGCGATCGAAGATGCGTTCATGTCGTCTGTGATGACAGTCTTGCTGGCGTAGATCATGCCTACGTAGCCCTTTGATTCAACTGCCGCACAGAATGCTTTTATGACATGTGTAGCTGCACTCTTGGAAAGGTGGGCGTTGTACAGACGACCGCTCAGACCTCCATCTTCCCATGCGTATTCATAATCCATGACAACGGGATAAGTTATGTTGTAGCCTGAGATCAGGTCGGTGGTGTATTTGGCTTCTGTCTTGGCCTCCGATGTGCTGATGGCCTGTGAGTAGAAGTACACACCCACGTCAACACCTGCATTCAGTGCATTTTTGATATTATCCTTGTATGTAGAATCGATGAAATATTTTCCTGAACCGTAGTAGCGTCCGCCCACACGTATGAATGCGTAGGATATTCCTGCGGCTTTAACCTTTTTCCAGTTGATGTTGTCGCCGTTCCACTCGGATACGTCTATGCCCTTGATGACTTTGTAGCCATCGAACATGGAAGAGTGGGTATATCTGGCACTCAGCGTAGCTATATCGCCGGTGGCGTTGTAATCGGATTGACGCTGGAGCTGTTTGATGGTTTCGGGATCGTTATTATACAACTCGTATATGTGATCGATCTCTGTACCGTCAAGCTCTGTGTAGTCGAAGTTTCCATCGTCCACCACCTGCTGTACATCCTCCCTCGTTGATGTAACGCTTATGTCGGACATGTCTGCGGCATAGGCTGTTTCGGGCACGTTGCCGGCAAATGCGAATACACTTATACCCAGAGCAGCGCCCAGAATTATCCTAGTAAATTTTCTGATAATCATGAATTCCTCCCGTTTTGTAAAAAGTTTTGAGCACAGTTTACATAATATAATGTACGCTATGAAAAGTCAATAAAACTGCACTGATTTGTTACGAATATATTACAAAATGCTTATTAAAATCCAGCTAAAACATAAAGCCTGAATGAAAAACAAGAAAAAAGTCGGTAAAGGTTGATGTTTTTCATATTAAATACATAAAGTCTATGTTATAATTAGCAGGCATATGAAATTTGGAGGACAATAACTGTTGGATGATAAAAAAAGAGTTGGATTTTTAGGCGCGTTGAAGAACATGTTCGTAGGTGTCGCAAAACCGGAAGCTTATTACAGAAATGGACGATTTGGACGGATGTCATCGGCGATGCTGATAACATTTATCATGAGCACACTGACTTATCTGGTGATATTCTTTATTCCATATAACCAGTTGTTTGGCGGCGGAAGGTTTGCGGACAGGATAGACCGGAATATGGAGGATTTTTCACTGACCGGAGATGGCTTTTACTACGATGGGACATTCGACTGGTCGGATGATGAGAACATGTCCTACATAAAGATCGACACATCGAAGACGAAAGTGGATGAAGCTGTTGCAAGAGACCTTGCTGCAGACGGCGGGTATCGTACCGTATTCATCATATCAGCGGATGAGATACTCACATATAACTCAGGAAGAACACAGATCATAAGATGTAAGGATATATATGAATCCCTGAATGAGACATATGGATTCAAGGCTGTTACAAAGCAGGATGTGATCAATCTCATAAATAAGCTCGACACACCAGTGCTTGTGCTTGCATGGGTATTGCAGATAATTGTTGGATTTGTGCTCACGTTGTTCTGGTCACTGCTCATAACGGTAGCGGGACTGATAGCGGCATCCATGAAGAAGATCGAGGTATCATTTGGCACTATTTACAAATCTGCCATATATATAAGGTTATTATGGTATTTCCTCATGATGGTCATTGCAACATACATATGGCCGGCGAAGAGAACGATGGGGATGCTGGCGCTTTTCATATCTGTGATATACATATTTGCCGCTGTATCACAGTATCATAAGAATAACCCGGATGACGATTCACAGGAAGATCCGGCACAGGTAGAACAGAATGATCTGGCGCAGGAATTTTCCCAGTATGAGCAAAGGTAAATAATTATAGAAGACACATTCAAATACAATATATAAAACAGTAGGAGGAGTATTCATATGAATTTGAGAAAGACAAAGATAATTTGTACATTGGGACCGGCGACGGACGATGATGAGGTGCTCAGAAAGCTCATGATCGAGGGGATGGATGTTGCCAGATTCAATTTTTCTCATGGTGATCATGCCCAGCACAGGAAGAACAAGGACAGAGTGGAGAAGCTTCGTGAGGAGCTTGGACTTCCGGTTGCAACACTGCTTGATACTAAGGGCCCGGAGATAAGAGTTGGGGACTTCAAGGAGGGCAAGGTTGAACTCGTAGAAGGACAGACATTTACACTGACGACAGAGGATGTGGTGGGCGACCAGGCAAAGGTATCCATTACATACAAGAATCTTGTGAACGATGTCAAGCCGGGAGATACCATACTCATCGATGACGGCCTTATAAATATGAAGATAGAGAAGGTTACTGATAAAGATATCGTGTGCCGCGTGGAGAATGGCGGACCTGTATCAAACCACAAGGGTGTAAATGTTCCAAGAGTTAACCTCACCATGCCATACATAAGCGATGTAGACAGGGCGGATATAATCTTTGGTATTGAGAATGATTTCGATTTCATCGCTGCATCATTTGTAAGATCAGCCGACGATATACTTGAGATCAGGAAGATCCTTGACGAGTATGAGTGTGACAATATCAATATCATCGCCAAGATTGAGAATATGCAGGGCGTTGACAATATAGACGACATAATCAGAGTGTCCGATGGAATCATGGTCGCAAGAGGAGATATGGGTGTTGAGATACCTCTTGAGGATGTGCCTATCATCCAGAAGATGATCATCAAGAAGGTATACAATGCGGACAAGCAGGTCATAACAGCTACACAGATGCTTGACTCCATGATGATACATCCAAGACCTACCAGAGCAGAGGCGACAGATGTTGCAAATGCCATATATGACGGAACAAGTGCAATCATGCTCTCAGGAGAGACCGCAGCGGGCAAGTATCCGGTTGAGGCTCTTCACACCATGAAGACCATCGCAGAGAGAGCAGAGCGAGACATAGATTACAACAAGAGATTCTTCAACAGGGATGCGGTGCAGAATCCTGATATAACGAGTGCTATATCACATGCGACATGTACAACGGCCATAGACCTTGCAGCGGCAGCCATCATCACTGTTACCAAGTCAGGAAAGACAGCGAGAATGCTCTCAAAGTACAGACCAAAATGTCCGATCATCGGATGTACCCCTGTTAAGAAGGTTGCCAGACAGATCAATCTTTCATGGGGAGTTCAGCCTCTTCTTATAGGTGAGGAGAACAACACTGACGATCTCTTCGAGCATGCTGTTGATGCGGCAAAGAAGCACGGCTATGTTAAGGACGGTGAGGTGACTGTAATCACCGCCGGAGTCCCACTTGGCGTGACCGGCACGACAAACCTGATAAAGGTACACGTTGTAGGACATATCCTTGTAAAGGGCTTCTCTATAAATGAGAGATCTGCAACCGCACCGCTCTGTGTATGCGAGTCAGAGGATGAGCTCATCAAGAACTATAAGGATGGAGACATAATCGTCATAAATGAGACCAGCAACAGAATCATGGATCAGCTCAAGACTGCATCTGCGATCGTGTGTGAGAAGAACGGGGGCAATTCACATGCTGCCATAGTCGGACTCAGCCGTGACATACCTGTTATCCTGGGTGCACAGAACGCGACCAAGATACTTAAGTCGGGCTCTATAGTTACTGTAAATGGCGAGGATGGAGTTGTAATTTCAAACTAGCACATGTAACAAATATGTAACAAAAAATAAATACAAACGTATAAAACAACGCCTCCTGTGTTGACAAATGTAATCATTATTGCTATACTACAATAGATTTGTAACAAAGATGTAATAATTGTTGCGTTAAGATCAGCACAGGAGGTTTTTTATAATGTCTAAAGCAAAGTCATTTAAGAAGACTATAGTTGTTGCTGCAGCGGCAGGAATGATGATCACCACTTCCATAGGAACGGTGAGCGCGGGACAGATATACAGCGATTCAACTGTAGGTATTTCATCTGCATTTGACAGATATGCTAACACCCTTGCGGGCAATGATAAAAACGCAGGCGATGCTGCAAAGGCGGCAACGTCCACAGATGCACAGAAGACTACAGCATCCGCAGGAAAGAATGTTGCGGAGGCCAAGAAGGACAAGACAAGCGAAGAGAATAAGGTGAAATATCCTGATTTCAAGGATAAGTGTCTTGTTGTCACCGAGGATTATGTGAATATAAGATCGGGAGCCGGAACTGATTCAGATGTAGTTGGTATCATAGGGAACAATGGAATAGCAACCATAGAGAAGAAGGGCAAGGAGTGGACCAAGGTCACATCAGGTGACTGTACAGGATACATAAGGAATGACCTGCTTCTTTTTGGAGATGATGCGGGAGCCTATGCCGAGGCGAACTGTCCGAAGCAGGTAACTGTCAATACAGAGACACTCAACGTAAGAACAGAGGCTGATGTGAACTCCGACTGTATAACACAGGTTGGATCAGGCCAGAGCTTTGATGTCATATCACAGGATGACAAATGGGTGCAGATAGCACTTGACGACGAGACGAATGGTTATGTCAGCACTGAATTTGTAGATGATACATATGCATTTGCAACTGCCAAGTCCATGGAGCAGATCCAGGCAGAGCTTGATGCGAAGGCTGCGGAAGAAAAGGCGGCAGAGGAGCAGGCAAGACAGGAACAGGAGAGCGCAGACGAGGCAGAAGCTGAGGACGCATCAGATGACAGCCAGAGCACAGAGGATGATTCCTACACGCCAGATCAGCCGGATACAGATTCTGCAGATCAGTCATCGGATACATCAGACGACACATCATCTGACAGCAGCGATTCAGACGATTCACAGAACAATGTAGTGGCACCGAGCGGCCAGACAGGAATAGACCTTGCGAACTTTGCAACACAGTTTGTGGGTAATCCATATGTATATGGCGGATCGAGCCTTACGGATGGAGCTGACTGTTCAGGCTTTGTCATGGCTGTATACGCTCAGTTTGGATATTCACTTCCACACTCAGCGGGAGCACAGTCACAGTATGGAACAAGAGTAGACACTTCAAGTCTTGAGCCTGGAGACATACTTTTCTATGGAGACAGCTCTATAGAGCACTGCGCTATATATATCGGAGACGGAATGATAGTACATGCCAGCACAGAGGAGACCGGTATCAAGATATCCTCTGCATTCTACAGAGATCCGCTCTGTGCAGTCAGAATCATAGGACAGTAGACAAGCTGTATATAATAGGGTATAATGAATACATTGAAGCGCACATGGTATACATGTGCGCTTTTTGTGTAAAATGGCGAAAACATGACAGCGAAAATAAACAAAGTTGTCAATATGCACATAAAAATACGTCAAATATATTGAAAAAAAGACTCGTTGTGGTATAATGGTCATATCAATTTGGATCATATCCAAAAAAGAAGGAGTTGGGCATCATGAATTACATAATCAGCGGTAAGAACATTGAAGTTACAGAAGGACTTAGAAATGCAGTACAGGACAAGCTCTCAAAGCTTGAGAAGTACTTTGCGGCTGATACTGGCGCACAGGTCACATTCAGCGTTGAGAAAGATAGACAGAAGATAGAGGTAACGATTCCTATGAAGGGACATATCATCAGAGCCGAGCAGGTTAGTGATGACATGTATGTTTCGATCGATCTCGTTGTAGAGGTTATTGAGAGACAGGTTACCAAGCATCGTAAGAAGCTCATTGACAAGGAGCAGAATGTAGCATACCTGAACGATGCATTTGTCGACGAGGACGTTGAGGATGATGACGATATCAAGATCGTGAGAACTAAGAAGTTCGAAGTAAAACCTATGTATCCAGAGGATGCATGTATCCAGATGGATCTGCTTGGACATAATTTCTATGTATTCAGGAATGCAGAGTCAGATGAGGTCAATGTCGTATACAAGAGAAAGGGCGGCACATACGGAATCATCGAGCCTGAATATTAAGATCAGATATTGGCAAAAGCACGGTTAATATAAGTGCCGATGATAATTGAATATAGTATTTTAAAGGAGACTTTCGGTTATAGAAGGTCTCCTTTTTGCTTGATATAAATGTCATATGATGTTAGAATGTACCCTGAATAACGATAGCTAGGAGGTCAAAAACAACATGGGTTTGTTTGAGAAAATATTTGGAACGCACAGCGAGAAGGAATTGAAAAAGATCAATCCTATAGTTGATGCGATAGAGGCACTCGACGAGAAGATGCAGGCACTTTCAGATGAAGAGCTGAGGGGCAAGACACAAGAGTTTAAGGACAGACTTGCTGCCGGCGAGACGTTAGACGATATATTGGTAGAAGCATTTGCGGTTGTGAGAGAGGCTGCATACCGTGTACTTGGAATGAAGCATTACAGGGTACAGCTCATAGGAGGAATAGTTCTCCATCAGGGAAGAATCGCAGAGATGAGAACGGGAGAAGGAAAGACACTTGTATCAACACTTCCTGCTTATCTGAATGCCCTTGAAGGAAAGGGTGTCCATGTTGTAACTGTCAACGACTACCTGGCAAAGCGAGATGCTGAATGGATGGGGCAGGTGCATGAATTCCTCGGACTTAAGGTAGGAATCATACTCAACAGTTCCACAACAGACGAGAGACGTGAGGCGTATAACTGCGATATTACATATGTTACCAACAACGAGCTCGGTTTCGATTACCTGAGAGATAACATGGTAATCTACAAGGAGAAGCTTGTTCTGAGAGATCTTCACTACTGTGTAATCGATGAGGTGGATTCAGTTCTTATCGATGAGGCACGTACTCCTCTTATCATATCCGGTCAGAGCGGCAAGTCTACAGAGCTCTACAAGATGTGTGATTACCTTGCGAGACAGATGAAGCGAGGTGAGGGTGATGGAGAGATATCCAAGATGGATATGCTCATGAAGACAGAGATAGAGGAGGATGGAGATTTCCTTGTAAATGAGAAGGACAAGTACGTCATGCTCACTGCAAATGGTGTGAAGATGGTAGAGCAATTCTTCCATATTGACAACCTCTCAGACCCTGAGAACATGGAGATCCAGCACAATATCATCCTGGCACTCCGCGCACATAACCTCATGTTCAGAGACAGAGATTATGTGGTGAAGGATGATGAGGTACTCATCGTTGATGAGTTTACCGGACGTATCATGCCCGGACGTAGATTCTCAGATGGTCTGCATCAGGCTATAGAGGCAAAGGAGAATGTAAAGGTCAAGAGAGAGAGCAAGACTCTTGCAACGATCACATTCCAGAACTTCTTCAACATGTTTGACAAGAAGGCAGGTATGACAGGTACAGCCCAGACAGAGGAAGAGGAGTTCAGAGAGATCTATGGAATGGACGTTGTTGTCATTCCTACGAACAGACCTATACAGAGAATAGATCAGCCGGATTCTATATTTAAGACTAAGAAAGAAAAGCTCAATGCGATCGTTGAGCAGATTAATATAAGTTACAGAAAGGGACAGCCGGTGCTTGTCGGTACGATCAATATCGACGCATCAGAGGAACTCAGTCATATGCTGTCCAAGAGAAAGATACCTCACAAGGTGCTCAATGCCAAGTTCCACGAGCTTGAGGCTGAGATAGTTGCAGACGCTGGACAGAAGAATGCGGTAACCATCGCGACTAACATGGCAGGACGTGGTACTGATATCAAGCTCGGCGAGGGTGTTGCAGAGCTCGGAGGACTCAGGATCATCGGTACAGAGAGACACGAGAGCAGACGTATCGATAATCAGCTCCGTGGACGTTCAGGACGACAGGGAGATCCGGGAGAGTCAAAGTTCTATCTGTCACTGGAAGATGATCTGATGAGACTTTTCGGATCAGAGAGAGTTATGTCAGTGTACGATACCCTTAAGATACCTGAGGGCGAGGAGATAGAGCATAAGACTATTTCCAACTTCGTAGAGAAGGCACAGAAGAAGATCGAGGGTAACAACTTTGCCATAAGAAAGAATCTTCTTGAGTATGACCGTGTTAACAACGAGCAGAGAGAGATCATTTACAAGGAGCGTAGACGAGTTCTTGACGGCGAGAACATGCACGAGGTTATCCTCAAGATGATAAAGGATGATATAAATGCAGCAGTAGATCAGGTATGCTCATCAGAGACAGCACCTGAGGATTGGAATCAGGTAGAGCTGGATGACATGATAAGGGGCATAGTTCCATTTGCTGAGCCGGTTACACTTACCGAAGAGGAGATCAAAAAGGCAGATATCAGCGAGCTGAAGGACAGACTGTACAATGAAGCTCTTGAGCTCTATGCTGCCAAGGAGGAAGAGATCGGTGATCCTGATCAGATGAGAGAGATCGAGCGAGTTATACTCCTCAAGACTATAGATAGAAAGTGGACAGATCATATCGACGACATGGATAATCTGAGACAGGGAATCGGACTTAGATCACTTGGCCAGAGAGATCCTGTTGTAGAATACAAATTCGCAGGATATGACATGTTCAATGACATGACAGCAGCGATCCGTGAGGATACTGTAAAGCTTCTTCTCAGAATAAAGGTTGAGCAGAAGATTGAGCGTGAAGAGGTGAATAAGGTTACAGGAACCAATAAGGATGACACAGTGTCAAGGGGACCTGTAAAGAAAGCCAAGAAGATAGGCAGAAATGATCTCTGTCCATGCGGAAGCGGTCTGAAGTATAAGAACTGCTGCGGTAAGAACGCATAAATACGTGATACAGGAGAAACCAAGTGATAGAATTGGATGAGTTCAGGGCGACGATGGCCTCCTATAGGGATCCCTTGGGGGAGGTCAAGTCATCCCTTGACATTGAAAACAAGACAGACAGAATAGCAAAGCTTAATTATGAGATGGAACAGCCGGATTTCTGGGATGATATCGACAGATCCCGTGAGGTATCGAAGGAACTGAAGGGACTTCAGGATCTGGTTGACAACTATAAGAAGCTTGAGAATGACTATGTGGATATAGATACACTGATCCTGATGGCGGAGGAGGAGAATGATCCGAGTCTTGTGCCTGAGATAGGGGAGCAGATAGATATATTTACGAAGGAATTTGAGGAGTATAGGATAAATCTTCTCTTCACTGACGAGTTTGATGACTGTAATGCGGTACTCACACTCCATTCAGGAGAGGGCGGAACGGAGTCCTGCGACTGGGCGAGTATGTTGTACAGAATGTATACCAGATGGGCAGAAAAGCACGGCATGAGTGTTGAGGTGCTCGATTTCCTTGAGGGCGATGAGGCTGGTATAAAGTCTGTGACCATTCAGATAAATGGGCAGCATGCGTACGGATATCTCAAGTCAGAGAAGGGAGTGCACAGACTGGTAAGAATATCACCATTCAATTCGGCCGGCAAGAGAATGACTTCGTTTGCATCCTGTGATGTCATACCGGATATAGAGCAGGATTTGGAGATAGAGATCAGGGATGAAGATATAAGGATAGATACCTACAGATCGAGCGGTGCAGGTGGCCAGCATATCAATAAGACATCATCGGCCATCAGAATCACACATTATCCTACCGGTATAGTTGTTCAGTGCCAGAATGAGAGATCACAGCTCATGAACAAGAATAAGGCTATGCAAATGCTGAAGTCCAAACTTTATCTTTTGAAGAAACAGGAGAATCTGGAGAAAATTTCGGACATCCGCGGAGAGTTAACTGACAATGGTTTTGGAAGTCAGATAAGATCGTATGTGCTCCAACCGTATACCATGGTCAAGGATAAACGTACAGCATACGAGAATTCCAATGTATCGGCGGTTCTCGATGGAGATCTTGATGGATTTATGACAGCCTATCTCAAATGGGTGAATAAGGTTGAGGTGTAGCAGCACATGAGAGTCATTTGATGATAAGAAATTAGTCTTTGACAATGACGCTTTATACTGATAAAGTAATGACGTACTAAACTTGCATTATTATGCAGAAAAAGGAGATAAGAAGGAGATAAAAACATGGTGAATATAGCAGTATTAGGTTATGGTACAGTGGGTTCAGGAGTTGTGGAAGTGATTAACACCAACCATGATATTGTTAACAAGAGAGCTGGACAGGAGATAAACGTTAAGAGAGTGCTTGATCTCAGGAAGTTTCCTGGGGATCCTGTCGAGAACATTCTCACCCATGATTTTGAAGATATACTTAACGATGATGATATAAGCGTCGTTGTGGAGGTTATGGGAGGTGTTGAGCCTGCATATACATTTGTCAAGAAGTGCCTGCTTGCCGGAAAGAGTGTGGCAACCTCCAACAAGGAGCTTGTGGCCGTTCATGGACCTGAGCTTATAAAGATTGCCAGAGAGAGCAATATCAATTTCTTCTTTGAAGCATCAGCAGGCGGTGGAATTCCTGTTATAAGACCACTTAACACATCCATAACTGCGGATGATGTTACGGAGATCACAGGAATACTCAATGGTACAACGAATTACATCCTAACCAAGATGGATAAAGAGGGGGCTGACTATGCGACAGTGCTGAAGCAGGCACAGGAGCTCGGATATGCGGAGCGCAATCCTGAGGCTGATGTAGAGGGTGGCGATGCGTGTAGAAAGATAGCTATACTTACATCTCTCGTATATGGCAAGAACCTGGATTACAACAGGATACATATGGAGGGAATAACCAGGATAACAACAGATGATTTCAAGTATGCGGATAAGATGGGTTACTCTGTAAAACTTGTCGGAACAACCAGAAAAACAGACGGCAAGCTATATTCATATGTTGCCCCGGTCATGCTTCCACATGACAATCCGCTGGCAAAGATAGATGATGTATACAATGGCATACTTGTACATGGTAATGCACTTGACGACGTAATGTTCTACGGCAAGGGCGCCGGAAAGCTTCCAACAGCGTCTGCGGTTGTATCAGACGTTATTGATGCAGTGAAGAATGCGGGAAGACATGTTCCTATCATATGGGAGGACGAAGAACTTGAGATGGGTACATTTGCGGACTCAGAGAGCAGATTCTTTGTCAGAACAGATGAGAAGAATGAGGCTGCCATCAAGGCGGTATTTGGTGATGTTGAGTATGTCGATTCTGATCTCGATGAAAAGGCATTTGTTACAGCAGTGATCACAGAGGGTGAATTTGAGGCATGTTGCAATAAGATTGGTGTCAAGAGTGCTCTTAGAGTGCTGGATTAGTACAATATTATTCAATGACCTTGCAATCCTAGTCGAATTGCGGTATTTTACAAAAGGCTTATTTCTTTTTACCGGACCGCTCCGGTGAAGAGTTAAATATACAAATTTTCAAATGAGCGATCAGGAGGACAATATGTTAATAGTAAAGAAGTTTGGTGGTACTTCTGTTGGAAATACCGAAAGAATCTTTAACGTGGCCAAAAGATGTATTGAGGACTGGCAGAGGGGGAACGACGTAGTCGTAGTTCTGTCTGCGATGGGTAAATACACAGATGAGCTGATAGATATGGCTAAGCAGGTAAATGAGAATCCACCTAAGAGAGAGATGGATATGCTTTTTACAATAGGTGAACAGATGTCCGTATCGCTTATGGCTATGGCTATGAATTCTCTTAAAGTTCCTGCAATCTCTCTGAACGCATTCCAGGTGGCAATGCATACAACTTCAGTGTATGGCAATGCGCGTCTGAAGAGAATCGATGTTGAGAGAATAAGACATGAGCTGGAGCAGAGAAAGATAGTTATTGTCACAGGATTCCAGGGAATTAACAAGTATGACGATTACACAACTCTTGGTCGTGGTGGTTCAGATACAACAGCTGTTGCACTTGCAGCGGCACTTAACGCTGATGCGTGTGAGATATATACAGATGTGGATGGAGTATATACAGCAGATCCACGTAAGGTAAAGACCGCACGTAAGCTGGATACGATAACATACGATGAGATGCTTGAGCTTGCTACACTTGGAGCAGGCGTTCTGCACAACCGTTCAGTTGAGCTTGCAAAGAAGTTCGGTGTTCAGCTGGTTGTTCGTTCAAGTCTCAATTTTTCAGAGGGTACAATAGTTAAGGAGGATACTGGAATGGAGAAGATGTTAGTTAGTGGAGTTGCAGCGGATGCGGATTCAGCGAGAGTGGCAGTTGTAGGATTAGAGGACACACCGGGTGTTGCATTCAAGCTTTTCAACCTGCTTGCAAAGAATGACATCAATATAGATATGATACTGCAGTCAGTAGGAAGACATGGAACAAAGGATATTACATTCACATGTAGTGATGAGAATGCAGACAAAGCAGAGGAGATCATCAAGAACAACATAGGCAAGTTTGAGAGCATAGATGTCAACAAGAATGTTGCAAAGGTTTCTATCGTTGGTGCAGGAATGCAGTCAAATGCAGGTGTTGCAGCCAAGATGTTCGAGGCTCTTTATGATGAGAACATCAACATCAGAATGATCTCAACATCAGAGATCAGAGTTACAGTTCTCATCGACGAGCAGTATACAGAGCGCGCAATGAACGCGATCCATGACAAGTTCGCACTCGGCGATCGTTAATTCTAACAGAATCATATGAAGTTCTGTTCTGCAGGACCTTACAATATACGCCGGGGGAAACTCCGGCGTAAATTATCATAAGGGGGAACCGCCGTTAAGGCGGGGGATTCCTTATGATGAAGCAGACGCCGCGCGAAGCGCTTTTCATGCGGCTGCACCCGTATAAGGCGGGAACATAAAAGAATTTGAAAGGAGTCAGGGTATGAAGAGAACAGATTACATATCGTGGGATCAGTATTTTATGGGCATTGCGATGATGTCGGCAGAGAGAAGCAAAGACCCGTCAACGCAGGTTGGTGCGTGTATAGTGGACAAGAACAACAGAATTCTGTCCATGGGATATAATGGTATGCCGGCAGGATGCGACGATGACACAATGCCGTGGGGAAAGTCCGGAGCCCCGCTTGACAACAAATATTTCTATGTATGCCACGCGGAGCTGAACTCTATTCTTAATTACAGAGGTGGCAATCTCAAGGATGCGATCATATATTCTACTCTGTTCCCGTGCAATGAATGTGCCAAAGCTATTATTCAGTGCGGTATAAAGGAAGTAGTGTATATGTCAGACAAGTATGCGATGACAGAGAGCACCATAGCCTCCAAGAAAATGTTTGACATGGCTGGTGTTGCATACAGACCATTTGAAGCAAAAGGCAGGAAGATCACGCTCAATCTTTAGAGGTAACAGAATAGTTCCGGAATACCGGAGAGAACACATATGTATGACAGACAGGAGAGAATATGGTCATAGAGAGTAATAGCAAGGAAGAAACCTACAATGCAGGAGTGCGGCTTGGACAGAATGCAGCTCCTGGCCAGGTGTACTGTATATATGGAGATCTGGGAGTTGGCAAGACGATAATATCCCAGGGGGTGGCAGCTGGACTTGGAATCACTGAAGTGGTGAACAGCCCGACTTTCACTATTGTGAAGGAGTATGACGAGGGCAGATTGCCTCTGTATCATTTTGACGTGTACAGGATCGGCGATGTAGACGAGATGGATGAGATAGGCTACAATGAGATGGTGTATGGAGATGGAGTATGTCTTATAG
>NZ_JBEHVV010000070.1:0-14592 GCF_040227395.1 Coprococcus sp. RTP21428st1_C9_RTP21428_210409 | reverse complement strand
GTCTATATAGTTCGGATCAAAATCAGGCTTTGAGACCATGGCAAGGATCTTTCCAGTATCCGGTTCCATAACCACAACAGCGCCGTCATTATATCCCAGTGCATCGTAAGCCGTGCTCTGCAGCGTGGTATTCAGTGTACTTATGACATTGTTTCCCAGACTCTTCTCATTCCTGAGCTTGTTGTATGTCTGCGTGATTATGTTCTGGTTTGATGTCAGGAGATAGTACGCGGAGCTCATCTCAAGTCCCGCCTGTCCGTTGCTGTCATATCCGACAACATGTGCGAACACATTGGAATATGGATAATTTCTGTACTCATTTCCATCATCATCCGTCAATGTCTCCGCAAGGACATTTCCATCGCTGGATATGATGCTTCCCTTCTTTATCTTCTCCGCATAGAGAGACTGTCTCCCATTGTATGAATTGGCGATGAATGTTCTTGAATCCCTCACCATAAACACGATAATATATGCAAACATACAGATAAAGATTATGACAACAAAATATGTTATAACCAGAACAGGCACATTCTTTTTGTCATTTGTCTTCTTGTCCAGAATGTCACTATTCTCCCCAGAATTCATCTGAGTTCGTCTCTTTCCTGTCATATCCTGTCTTTGCTTTGCGCTGGACTGGCTTTTTCTGTTTGCGTTGTTTTTCACCGCTGTTTGACTGACCCCTGACCGCGACTGGGGTCTCTGGCCACTCTTCCCTGCTGATACTTTCCTGTCTGACATTTTTATCAACTCCACTGTTCTCTAATACACATATACCCTGAATTATTCCAAATATAATGAGTGTGCTGACAACCGAACTCACTCCATAGCTCACAAGCGGCAGCGTCACACCCGTAGATGGTATGAACTTCACAACACCGCCAACGTTCAGGAATATCTGGAATATGAAGCATATTGTAAAACCAAAGGCTACATTCTTATAAAAAGCATCTCTTATCTTCATCGATATATTGATGAAATATATGAAGCAGCTCAGATACATAAGAAGCAGGCAGAGTCCAAATATAACTCCAAGCTCCTCACATATCGCAGCAAATATAAAATCACTGGACACGACCGGTATCGATGTCGGAAGTCCCTGGCACAGACCCGTTCCCTCGAATCCGCCCGAGCCTATCGCAAACAGACTCTGTGCAACCTGATATCCACTTCCATCTATATATTCGATCGGGTTAAGCCATGCATCGATTCTCATGGTGACATGGCTGAAATGATTCTTCAAAAGCATATATCCAACCACAGCAAGAACCGAACCTCCGAGGCCTCCGCCTATAAGTATGCTGTGCTTACCAGTGGCAAGGTACAGCATCATGACAAATACCATGAAGAAGATCACCGCACCACCGAGATCCGTCTCAGCCACCAGAACCAGCATGAAAAGTCCTGCTACACAGATCGTTTTCATCATATCCTTAAAGTTCTTTGCCTTTTCAAATGAGCTGGCAAGGAAGAATACGAATATGATCTTGACGATCTCCATAGGCTGCATCGATATTCCGCCTATGCTTATCCAGTTGTTTGAACCATATTTATCAACTCCCACATGCGGGATGAACACCGTGCACAGGAAGCCTATACCAAACACCGCATAGAATATATTCCATTTCTTTATCTGCGGGAACTTTACCACGAACAACGGCACAAATGCCGTCACCACCAACATGATCGTGGCAAATATAAACTGCTTCTTCGCCAGGTCAAAATCAAGTCTTGTCAGCATGACATAACCTATGAGAAGAAGGAATGACATATTGTTCGTTATAAGTCTCGATGAGCCCTTATAAATGGCATGATATGAAACCATATATGTTATGGATACTATCATCTGTAGCAGATAAAATATAAGTATGCTCTTCTTCTCATAATGCAGATATAATGTCAGATAGCAAAGAAAATGTATCATGAACACATAAAATATCTGCACATTAAGCGCCCGCCGTTTCTTATCGGCAGGCACAGGCTTTAAAACCGTAAAGCATTTTACGGTGTATAAAACCATAAAAAATATGATCAAATACTTCGCTATCTCCGTTACTATTGTTATCATGTTTCCACCTTTATCAAAAAATCTTAATCGATTCCTTTGTAATAATGTCCCCTGGTATACTGATCTACAGACATGGATACTGCTTTTTCCCCTGACATGGCAAGCTCCAGACTGTCCATTATATCCTTTACTTTATTAGTATCCTCAATTGTAAATTCAATATAACAGTCTTTACCTGAAATACCGGTTTCAGCCAGTCTGTCTATCATATTTGTAGGAACACCATTATATATAATGTTATAGCAGTGCGCACAGTCATTTCTGACATAGAATCTGTTTCCCCTGTCATCCGTCAGGACATTCCGGGACATCTTCCTTGAGGCACAGCCGTTCATGTAATTGCCTGCTATACAGTTTGCAGTGATCATAACCTTCTGATGACCATAGAGCTTTATGAGTGTATCATATGAAAGACCATGTATCTCATCAAGTGTGAGCTCGTTTGAACACATAAAGCACACATCACCCATATTCTCTCTATAGAAATCAAACGCATTATCATTATACGCATAGAGACTGGCATCTGCGATCACGAGTCCCTTATAGTCCAACTTCTTTAGAATTCCCAGCTCATCATAATTTCTGATCATCACACCGTCAAATGAACCAAGTTCACCGGAAAGGCCTGAATATCTGTCAAGCTCTCTCTGCCGCAATACCTCAGGCAGAGCAAGGATCACTCTGAATCCGGCCTGCTTCAATTCATCTGCATATTTTCTGACATTATAATCTACTATTACATTGCTGACCCATTTATAATTCTTAACAATATTTACATGGTCAGCGTCCGACACTCCAACTGTAACACCGTGAACAGTGTTGTTTTTCACATTTTCAAGAGGTCTTTCAGCGCCAGGCAGGCCAGTTCTTACTGCACCGCCATCCCGCCTGTAACTCTGTGAGATCTGCAGTCCAAGCTGTTCAAGCGCCTCCCGCCTCAGGTTGTTCACTGCGCTTATCTGTACAAACAGGTTTTCAGATACATCAGCAGCTATATCCCCGAGCACATAATCTGTACCGCCTGTCTTTTTGATCTTGTCAACTATCTGTGACTCTGTGACAGGCTTGTTAAGTGCCTGTGTACACACAGGCCCCTCGACTGAGACAGAACACTTTCCTTCTACAGTTGAAAGCTTAAGCTCTAATGGCTGATCCGCATACGCACTGACATGTGCAGCGAGCTCTATCTTCCTGTCGGCATTTATTATATTATTCTGTATATCTTCCAGAAGCTTACCGTTTCTTGTACGGTATACATCATTGAACTTTGCAATGCTCCTGAATGACTTCGCCTTAAGTCTGACATTCTTTCCCGCTTTTGCCGCCACATTGCATGTGAGCTCCACATCACCATTTCTGCCTCTTATCTCAAGGACATCGCCTGCGGATACATTCTCGTCAAGTTTTATATCCACATATGGCTTTTCTACTGCATTCACACGCCCAACCTTAATTCCTGTGTGGTTCGGTCTGCTGTTCGCAAGCATCTTTTTGCCATTGGATGTGTAATAATAACCTGAGTAGAATCCGCCCCTGTTATATATGTCGAGAAGCTTCTTCTCCTGCTCCTCTGCCAGTTTCTCCACTGATTCGCCCGCCAGATAAGCATCTCTGACCTCACGGTACGCAGTCACGGTTGCAGCCACATACTCTGGCTTTTTCATTCTTCCCTCTATCTTGAAAGAATCAATTCCCGCATCTATGAGCCTGCTCAGACTCTTCAACATGCACATATCCTTCAGGCTGAGCATATACTCATTTACATCATTTGAGGCATACTGCTTTCTGCACGGCTGGGCACACCTTCCCCTGTTACCGCTTCTTCCTCCGGCAAAGCTGCTCATCAGGCACCTTCCGGAATAGCTGTAACACATCGCTCCGTGGACAAATGTCTCCACCTCTATATCAACATTTTTCTTGATCTCTGTGATTTCTGACAATGACAATTCTCTCGATGGCACAAATCTGGTCATGCCTATGCTTTTCAGAAACGCAGCGCCCTGTGAACTGGACACGCTGAGCTGTGTACTTCCGTGCAATGGAAGGTCTGGAAACGACTTGCCCAGAACGGAGACAACTCCCATATCCTGTACAATTATCCCATCCACGCCCTGCCTGTAATAAGGCTCCACATATGATGGGAGCCTTTGTATCTCTTCATTCTTAAGCAGTGTGTTGATCGCCATATAGACCTTCACTCCGAATCTGTGACAATAGTCTATGGTATCAAGCAATTCTTTTTCATCAAAATTACCGGCAAATGCCCGGGCACTGAACATACTGCCTCCAAGATATACCGCGTCTGCATATGCATTGACTGCAGCTCTCACCGCCTCCGTGTTGCCCGCCGGCGCCAAAATTTCAGTCTTATTTAACATTTTTCTCCGCTTCAAGTTTTATGATCTGTCTCTGAAGTTCACTTATCTTCTCTTTGTATTCCTCTATCATCTTCTGTGCAGACTCATACTTTATCTGCACCTCGATAACCTCATGTCTCAGATCATATATCTGCTTATCCTTGTCGTCATCCTCGGTGAGCATCTGATTGACCTGATCCTTTGCCTTAAAGTAGTCATCGGCTATATTCAGTGCAAGCAGAACATTCTGATACTCTGCGTTAAATCTCCTGTACGCCTCAGATGACTGACATTCTGCTATCTTGCCATTGATATATGTCGCCACATTCTGGAGATAGTCCTCGCTCTCCTGGCCGCTCAATGTATATACTTTATTGTTGATTACCACCTTGATATCATTCTTCTGTGCCATATCCCATTCTCCTTTACTTATCCTTTATAAATGCATCCAGTCCAAAATGTCTGTAACATAGATCAGTGACAACTCTTCCCCGGGGAGTTCTGTTTATGAATCCATTCATTATGAAATACGGCTCATACACATCCTCTATCGTGCCCGGATCCTCACCAACGGCAGCCGCCAGTGTATCCAGACCGACAGGCCCTCCTGCAAATTTCTCTATCATTGTCATTAATATATTTCTATCGTTCACGTCCAGTCCCATGGAATCGACCTGAAGCTTGTCCAGAGCGGCCTTAGCAACATCGTGATCTATATGGCCGTCATGACACACCTCAGCATAATCCCTGCAGCGCTTGAGAAGTCTGTTCGCAAGTCTCGGTGTACCTCTTGATCTTCTTGCGATCTCAAGTGCACCCTCCTCGTCTATGTCAACTCCAAGAACCTCCGCTGACCTCATCACTATCTCTCTCAGATCGTCATGGGTATAAAATTCCAGCTTGTCCACCATTCCAAATCTGTCCCTTAGGGGAGCCGACAACATTCCGACCCTCGTCGTTGCACCTATCAGTGTAAATCTTGGCAGATCAAGTCTGATCGACCTTGCACCTGCGCCCTTGCCTATCACAACATCTATTGCGTAATCCTCCATAGCCGGATAGAGCACCTCCTCAACCTGTGTGCTGAGTCTGTGTATCTCATCGATAAACAAAATGTCGTTGTCCGACAGATTGTTGAGTATCGCGGCAAGCTCACCGGGCTTTTCTATGGCAGGTCCCGAGGTGATCTTGATATTTACCCCCATCTCATTTGCCACAATGGTCGACAGCGTCGTCTTACCAAGTCCCGGCGGTCCATACAGAAGCAGATGATCCAGTGGCTCATTTCTCTTCTTCGCCGCCTCTATGAATATGTGCAGATTATCCTTGACCTTTTTCTGTCCAATATACTCCGACAGATACTGAGGTCTGAGATTATATTCACTTTTCTGTTCTTCTATGTCCAAGCTTTCTGTTGAAATAATTCTGCCCATTTTTTCTACCTATCTGATCAATAATCTATATCATAAATCTGAGTGCCGCCTTAAGAAGCTGCTCCTCATCCATATCCGCTGAACCATCTACACGCGAAACAGCACGTCCCGCCTCAACACCTGAATATCCAAGTGCTGTGAGAGCCGATATGACATTTGTTCTCACATCGCCTGCAGCGGTCTGCACAGCAACCGAATCATTGTATGCTGCATCTATCATATCCTCCATACTCAGCTTATCCTTGAGCTCCAGAATGATCCTCGAAGCGCCCTTTGCCCCGATTCCATTAGCCTTTGATATGGCCTTTACATCCTCAGATATGACCGCAAGCCTGAGCTCGTTCACGGTGAGTGTTGACAGAAGAGACATGGCTACCTTTGGTCCCACACCACTCACTCCCAGCAGTATCTTGAACACATTGAGTTCATCTGCGTTCTCAAAGCCAAACAGACTTATCTCATCCTCGCGTATATACATGTATGTGCTTACTTTTATCTCTGAATGTACCGGTGGAAGCTTCTCCATAAACTTTCCGGATACCATGAGATGATACCCTATTCCACCACACTCGATCACTATATAATTGTCACCCTTTATTTCAAGTGCTCCTCGAATATATGAAATCATCCGTTAACTTTTCCTGTCCTGTAATATATGACGGTATCTCAAAATCGCATAGAAACCGACATTAAATCTTCGTAATTATATCATATTATTTATCAATTGTGAATATATGTTTGCTTTTTTGAAAAACGACAGCTACTATATATATTGCAGAACAATGCATGTTCTATAATGTACCTTACGCAAGGAACCAAAAGGAGCCATTATGATAATTTTTGAATATACTGAAGACATAAATGTAGATACAGCTCACATATCGGACGAGCTGTCGGATATACTCTATTTTGATATAGAAACAACCGGCCTCAGCGCCAAACGTTCGGATCTCTATCTGATCGGATGTTCATATTTCTCAGACAGTGCATTTCGCACCCAGTTGATATTCAATGACAACGGAACTTCAGAGCCTGAAATGCTGTCCCATTTTGAACAGATCCTAAAGAATCACAAAATACTGGTGTCATACAACGGCGATACCTTTGACATCCCCTACTTGCTGAAAAAGATGGAGCAATTCGACGTGGACACTACGCTTGACAATATACAGAGCGTGGATATATATAGAACAACCAGAAAATACAAAAAGCTTCTGCGTCTGGACTCGGCTAAGCAGTTTGACATAGAGCATCTGATTGACTTCCAGAGAAATACTTTTATATCAGGAGGCGATCTTATATCCGCCTACAAGCATTATCTGAGTTCTCACGACGAATCTCTGCTTGACGATATGCTCACCCATAACCATGACGATATAAGAGGGCTTATATCTATATCTGAATTTGTGAATATCCCTCATATTCCTGATGACTTTCAGATAGATGATATATCCGATACCATCGATTCAATAACATACAACTGTTCCATTCCAAAGCTTCCATGCCGCATAACGGAATCCCTGAATGGAATTCTTGTAAATGCATGTGACACACATATGCATGTGGTCGTTCCAAAGACCCGGGACACCGAAATGAAATACTTCTTCAAGGACTACAAAAATTATTACTATCTACCTATGGAGCACATGGCCATACACAAATCAATGGCGGCTTATGTGGACGATGCCCACAAGGAAAAAGCGACAAAGGACAATGCTTTCACCACCAAGACCGGCAGCTTCATACCCTGTCCACCAGGATTTCACGGAGAGATATTCTATGATACAGATCTTAAAGGAAACCGTTTTCTTTCGGACAGCACCGAATTACACGAAAAATGTGAGCAATCCCACGCCTATATCCTTGCAGTCCTGAACAAACTATTCTGATATAAATATTCTGACATAAAAAAACCGTAGTCATTATCGACTACGGTTTTCTTAACTGTCTATATATCAGATTACTCCTCTGTGTCCTCTGCTACATCATCTGTATACTCTGGAGCTGGAAGTAATTCCTTTACGCTGAGACTGATCTTCTTGTCATCTGCATTGCACTCAACAACAACTGCCTCAACCTCATCGCCTACCTTGTATACATCCTCTGGCTTGTTAACATGCTCATATGAGATCTGTGATACATGGAGAAGTGCGTCAACACCTGGCTCAAGCTCGATAAATGCACCGAAATCAGCCATTCTTGCTACCTTACCTGTAACTACTGTTCCAGGAGCATACTTCTCTGCTGCGTTAAGCCATGGGTTTGTATCATCAAACTTAAGGCTGAGAGCGATCTTCTCGCCGTCAATGTTCTTGATGAATGCCTTAACAGTATCACCAACCTTGAGAACTGACTTAGGATCGTCAACTCTTCCCCATGACATCTCTGAGATGTGAAGAAGTCCATCTGCTCCACCGAGATCTATGAATGCACCGAAGCTTGTAACGTTCTTTACAACACCCTCAACTATCATTCCAACTTCTATTCTATCAAACAGAGCCTTTGCAGCCTCTGCCTTTCTTGCTGCAACGATCTGCTTTCTGTTACCAATTATTCTTCTCTTCTTTGGCTGGTACTCTGTGAGTACAAACTCGATATCCTGATCAAGGTACTTGTCAAGATTCTTCTCATATGTATCTGAAACAAGACTAGCAGGGATAAATACTCTTGTCTCATCGTACATAACGTTAAGTCCACCGCTTACAACCTGAACAACCTTACCTGTAAGGATCTCTCCTGACTCAAGAGCAGCCTCAAGCTTCTCATTAGCCTTCTCTGCAGCAACTCTCTTGTATGAGAGAAGAACTGATCCCTCGCCATCGTTTGTCTTAACAACCTTGGCTGTTATCGGATCATCAACATGTACAAGCTCTGTCAGATCTGCATTAGGTGTGTTGGTATACTCGCTTCTAGGAATAATACCATCTGACTTGTAGCTGATGTCTACCAGAATCTCATCAGGTTTAACATCGATAACTCTACCTTCTACTATCTCTCCTGTCTTGATTGAGACTCTGCTCTCATCATTCTTTAATAATTCTTCAAAATTCATCTCGTCCATCCTACCATGAACCTCCTTAATAATTTTGTTTGGGGTAGATGCCCCAGCTGTAATACCTACCCTACTAACGGATTCAAAAGTAGTCAAATCCAAATCAACGAGTGTCTGTATATAGTAAGTATTCTCACATTCTTTTTTACTAATCTCATATAACTTCTGAGTATTAGAGCTGTTCCGACCACCTATAACAATCATGGCATCTACCTTTGATGCAATCTCCTGCGCCTCCCTTTGACGCACAGACGTAGCATTACAGATAGTCTTATAAGCAGTAACATTATACAATTTATTTCGAATAATATCAACAATATAATTAAATTTTCTGTAATTAAAAGTTGTCTGACTAACTATCGATATATTATCCGCTGTTTTGACCTCTCCGTCAATATATTTTCTTACAAAAGCCTCAGCCTCCTCCTCGGAACCTATGACTACCGGAGGCTCTACACACCAGCCCACGATTCCTTTCACCTCGGGATGGCTTGAGTCGCCTATGATGACGACTGTATTTCCTTTCTGCCCTTCCTCGCGCACTATGTTGTGTATCTTCTTGACAAATGGACAGGTCGCATCTATCACCATATTCCCACCAGCCTCCAGAATGTCATATATCCTTTTCTCAGCGCCATGGGATCTGATTATGACCTTGCTGTCTTTTATCTCAAGCAATTCGTCATCACTGTCGATCACCTGCACTCCGTGCTTTGTAAGGTCACCAACCACCTCTTCATTGTGTATTATCTGACCATAAGTATACACATTTTCCTCGTCAGCATGTTCGTATGCTGTATCCACCGCACGCTGAACGCCAAAGCAGAATCCGGCACTCTTTGCAAGTAATATCTCCATATCTAAACCACCTGTATTACATTCTCTCTCTTGCAAGTCCGACTATAGTGTCTGTAACCTGCTCTATCGTCATATCTGAGCTGTCGATAAGAACCGCGTCATCAGCCCTCTTTAAAGGAGCTGTTTTTCTCTCCATATCCTGCTTATCCCTCTGGATTATATCCTGCTCTATCTTCTCTATATCAATATTCTCAGCGCCCTTTGCGACAAGCTCGTCATATCTTCTTTTGGCCCTCACTGCCGAAGAGGCGGTAAGGTATACCTTGAGCTCTGCTGAAGGAAGTATATTTGTTCCTATATCCCTTCCATCCATGACAACATCATTTGAAGCAGCGAGATCCCGCTGGAGTGACAAAAGCTTTTCCCTGACGCATGGAAGTGCAGATGCCTTTGAAGCCATATTACCGGCAGCCTCAGTTCTCAGCTTTCCTGTTACATTCTCGCCGTTAAGGTAGACCTGCTGTGCTCCATCCTCATATTTTATCTCCACGGAAATGTCCGCTATGCTTTTCTCCACCAGGTTTTCATCGCTGGCAGATATATCGCTTTCTGTGAGATATACAGCCACCGCCCTGTACATGGCACCTGTATCCACATATATAAAACCAAGCTCGCCTGCCGCCTTTTTTGCTATCGTGCTTTTGCCTGCACCTGCAGGTCCATCTATTGCTATATTCATATCTTCGTCTCCCTGTAATTAAATTGACTGTCGTCCACGCCTATTGTAAACTCTCGGAAGCAGAAAGTCCAGCCAGATATCCAGTCGACCACGCCACCTGCAGGTTAAATCCACCTGTCAGCGCATCGATATCCAGCAGTTCTCCGGCAAAATACACGCCCCCCACAAGCTTAGACTCCATGGTGGAAGGATTTACCTCTTTTACGCTCACTCCGCCTCTTGTGATTATAGCCTCATCATATCCCCGAAGCCCCACAAATGTAAGTCTGAATTCCTTCAGCACATCTATAAGTCTCTGTCTTTCTTCCCTGGTCACTGAGTTGACCTTCTTATACGGATCGATACCGGATCTCTCCACAACCACATCTATCATCTTGATCGGAAGCAGATCTCCAAGAGAATTCTTGAAGTCTTTGTTTGCATATTTCTTGAAATCCTTGAGGAGTCTGGCATCAAGCATATCTCTGTCCATAGCCGGCTTCAGATCTATGTACATGTCTATATCTTTTCCAATATACCTGTGTATATATGCGGAGGCCTTGATCACCAGCGGCCCACTTATGCCAAAGTGGGTAAACAGCATCTCCCCCTGTTCGTCAAATATTTTCTTCTTTCCACTGCTTATGTGAAGTGCCACGTTTTTAAGCGACAGTCCCATCATCATGGAGCAGCATTTCTCTTCTATCTCAAACGGAACCAGTGATGGACTTAACGGCTTTATCGTATGACCCATATGTTCTGCCAGTCTGTATCCGTCTCCGGTAGATCCCGTGAGTGGATACGATCTTCCGCCGGTACAAATTATAACAGCATCACAGTATATCCTGTCATTGCCTGTCCCGCCGTTATCTCCTGATACGTCAACACTCTTTATCCTGCCATCCTCTATATTGATTCTTGTAACCTTCGTATTCAAATACAGACTTATATTTTTATTTCTGTTTATAAGAGTTTTGAATGCTCCTATAACGTCTGAAGAATGATCGCTTGTCGGGAACACTCTTCCTCCGCGTTCTATCTTGAGCGGACATCCGGCCTTCTCCAGATAGTCCATTATCATATTGTTGTCAAATGTATAAAAGGAGCTGTACATAAACTTGCTGTTCGTGACCACTGAATTAAAAAATCCGTCAGCGTCACATGCATTTGTCACATTACAACGTCCCTTACCTGTTATAAATAAC
This sequence comes from Coprococcus sp. RTP21428st1_C9_RTP21428_210409, assembly GCF_040227395.1. NCBI lineage: Bacteria > Bacillati > Bacillota > Clostridia > Lachnospirales > Lachnospiraceae > Coprococcus > Coprococcus sp. RTP21428st1_C9_RTP21428_210409. The sequence continues at coordinate 2,961 of NZ_JBEHVV010000070.1, read as the reverse complement.
TTTTTTCCGATCCTGTCATTCTTTTCAATGAGAATGACCTTATTCTTCTGTGCCGCTGTCAGTGCAGCCATTACCCCTGCAGCTCCTGCTCCTATAACCACTATTTTTCCTGTCATATTATCTCCATATATTAAACAAAAGGACAGAGACTCCGCTCGCGGAGCTCCGTCCCTTTTTATGATCATTTATATATCTGACCTTATGAATTCAGTTATTAAACTGGATAAGCTGTGCTGTCCTTGTCAGCAAGTGTGACATCGACCTTCTTATCCTGAGCCTCTCTGTACTTGAAGAAGTCAGTTGCAACCTGTGGGAACAGTGCATATGTGAGTACATCCTCATCCTGCTTCTTGTACTGGATCATCTCCTTCTCAATCTTGTCGAGCTCGTTCTCAAGAAGATCTGCTGGACGGCATGTGATCTGCTTCTCATCGCCGATAACCTTCTTCTTAACCTCTGGATCAACAGGCTTTACTGACTGACCATACTCGCCACGTACAAGTGCCTTTGACTCCTTTGTACACATCTTGTATCTCTCGCCTGTTACAACGTTGAGAACTGCCTGTGTGCCAACGATCTGGCTTGAAGGAGTAACAAGTGGTGGCTCACCATAGTCCTTACGAACTCTTGGAACCTCCTCAAGAACGGCCTCAAACTTATCCTCAGCACCCATCTCCTTGAGCTGTGATACGAGGTTTGAAAGCATTCCACCAGGTACCTGGTAGAGAAGCGTCTTAACGTTAACACCAAGAACCTTTGGATTTAAGAGACCGCTTGCGATCCACTCTTCTCTGAGTGGTCTGAAGTAGTCTGCTATCTCAGCCAGAAGCTTCTGATCCAGACCTGGATCAAACTCTGTTCCCTCAAATGTCTTGGCCATAACCTCTGTTGCAGGCTGTGATGTACCAAGCGCAAGAGGTGAGATTGCTGTATCGATGACATCACATCCAGCCTCTACAGCCTTGAGGTATGTCATTGAAGCTACACCTGATGTGTAATGTGTATGAAGCTGAATTGGAAGGCTTGAACCATCCTTGAGTGCCTGTACAAGCTCTGTAGCCTTATTTGGAACAAGAAGTCCGGCCATATCCTTGATACAGATTGAATCTGCTCCCATATCCTCGATTCTCTTTGCCATATCCTTCCAGTAATCCAGAGTATATGCATCACCGAGTGTATATGAAAGAGCTACCTGGGCATGTCCACCCTCTTTATTACAAGCCTTAACTGATGTCTGAAGGTTTCTAAGATCGTTCAGACAGTCAAATATTCTGATGATATCAATACCATTTGCGATTGACTTCTGTACGAAATACTCTACAACATCATCTGCATAATGACGGTATCCGAGGATATTCTGTCCTCTGAAGAGCATCTGCAGCTTTGTATTCTTGAATCCATCTCTGAGCTTTCTGAGTCTCTCCCATGGATCCTCCTTAAGGAATCTGAGTGATGCATCAAATGTTGCACCGCCCCAGCACTCTACTGAATGATAACCAACCTTATCCATCTTGTCGATGATAGGAAGCATCTGCTCGGTTGTCATACGAGTAGCTATAAGTGACTGATGCGCATCACGCAGTACAGTTTCCGTAATCTTTATCGGTTTCTTATCTGCCATTTTATCGTCCTCCTATATAATTTCATTGCCTAAATTCTTAATTAAATTCCAAATATTGCAAGGAATGTACCAGCTGCTACGGCTGTACCGATAACACCTGCAACATTTGGTCCCATAGCATTCATCAGAAGGAAGTTTGTAGGATCATACTGTGCTCCAACCTTCTGTGATACTCTGGCTGCCATTGGAACGGCTGATACACCAGCAGAACCGATAAGCGGATTAACCTTGCCCTTTGTCGCCCAGCACATGAGCTTACCGAAGAGAACTCCGGCTGCTGTACCAACTGCGAATGCGACAAGACCAAGGAATACTATCTTAAGTGTACTCATCTTAAGGAATGCCTCTGCACTTGTAGAAGCACCTACTGAAGTACCAAGTAAGATAACTACGATATACATAAGAGCGTTTGAAGCTGTCTCTGTGAGCTGCTTAACAACGCCGCACTCTCTGAAGAGGTTACCAAGCATCAGCATACCTACAAGTGGTGCTGTTGTTGGAAGTATAAGAACTACCACAAGTGTAACGATGATAGGGAAAAGGATCTTCTCGATCTTGGTTACAGGTCTGAGCTGTGGCATTCTAACAAGTCTCTCCTTCTTTGTTGTGAGAGCCTTCATGATAGGTGGCTGTATAACAGGTACAAGTGACATATATGAATATGCCGCAACTGCTATAGGTCCGAGAAGTGTTCCACCCATGCCGAGCTTACCGGCAAGGTAGATAGATGTAGGACCATCTGCACCACCGATGATCGATATAGCCGCAGCCTCTTTGCCGTTGAATCCCATAAGGAATGCAAGGAAGTAAGCTGTATAGATACCGAACTGAGCTGCAGCGCCGAGCAGGAAACTCTTCGGGTTCGCGATAAGCGGACCAAAGTCTGTCATGGCACCTACGCCCATGAATATAAGTGAAGGTAAGATACTCCACTCATCAAGCAGGTAAAAATAATGTAACAAGCCGCCCTCTGCCATAATATCTGGGAACATGTTTACAAGAAACATACCAAATGAGATAGGGACAAGAAGAAGTGGCTCAAAGCCCTTTCCGATTGCAAGATACATGAAAGCAAACGCTATAAGGATCATAACGTAATTCTTCCAGTCAAGACTTGCAAAACCGGTCTGATTAGCTAAATTTGTCAAAACGTCAACTATTGTGCTGCCCATTTAGTTGTTTCCTCCTATAAGATTTATTCTAATTCAAGCAATTAGTTGAGTGTTGCAAGTGTGTCGCCTGACTCAACACTAGCGCCTACTGTAACATCTATGCTTGCGATAGTACCATCTTCCGGAGCAACAACTTCGTTTTCCATCTTCATAGCCTCAAGGATAAGG
>NZ_JBEHVV010000069.1:0-14726 GCF_040227395.1 Coprococcus sp. RTP21428st1_C9_RTP21428_210409 | reverse complement strand
GTGCAAGCTGCTTTTCCTTTCTGCCATAAAAAGGACGTGCTCCGCACTTAGGCAGCGTTCCCGACAAAGCCACCTCCCATACAGTCGCAGGGAAATCCTTCTGCACAGGTGTCTGCTGCGGCAGATAGCCTATATCACGCGATGTCAGATCATCGCCAAACTTTATCTCTCCTGAAACCGGTTTCAACAGGCCAAGCAGAGTTTTTACCAAGGTACTCTTTCCCGCTCCGTTCTCTCCAACTATACAGAGATAGTCTCCCTTGTCTATACTGAAATTAAGGCCTGACGCAACTGATCTTCCGTCGTACCCGACTGCCAGGTCCCTGCACGTTATATATGACATTTGTTTTCTCCTATAAATCTAAATTTGTATTATTGTTCAGCAATTAATTCAATGCCTGAGAAAGTACGTTCAAGTTATCTTCCATCACGTTCAGATACGTCTCACCATCAGCTACAGTCTTTGCAGTCACAGACTGCATGGAATTCATCGTCAGGATATCCTGATTTTTCGAATCTGTTGTCTTCTTTATCGACTCTGCTATACTGTGATCTGCACCCTCTATCGTCAGAATAACCGGAAGCTTTAACTCATCCACCTTCTGCGCAAGAAATGTTATCGTCTCAAAACTTGCCTCCGACTCAGCACTGCATCCCACAAATGCAGCATAGTAGGTAAGCCCATAATCATCCGCCATATATCGGAAAGGAAATCTGTCGCCAAACAGAATTGCCTGTCGTTTTCCCTTAGAAACTGTTAGTTCGTACCTTCCATCAAGATCATTGAGTTCATCAACGTACTTGCCTGCATTCTCCATGTAATCAGATTTATTATCTGGATCAAGTGCCTGGATATTATCCGCCAACACATTCGTCAACGCCACTGCGTTCTTGAGTGAAAGCCATACATGTTCATCATACTCCGGGCCTTCCTCTCCTCCCTCTTCTTCCTCTGCCTGCATGCCTGGAACTACCTCTTCCTCTTTGACTGCAGTTCCCAAAGCGTCAAGCATATTTACAACCTTCATATCCTTATTAGTCGCTTCTTTCAGGGCACTATCCACCCAGCCATCAGACTCACCGCCAACATACACAAACATATCTGCGTCAGCTATCTTTGCTATATCCTCTGCAGTTGGCTGATAACTGTGAAGATCCATCCCCTGATCGAGCAGCATAGTAAGCTGAAACTTGTCGGAATCACCGCCTATAATATTGCGGATCCAGTCATACTGAGGAAAAGTCGTACATACAATGCTGTACGCCGCAGCATTTGCCGCATTTTCAGGCGCACTGCCCCCTTTCTGATCAGAATCTGCTGCCGTCATTGATGCTCCGCAGCCACAAAATGCTGAAACAGTAAGTACCGATGCCATAACAAGGCCAAATATTCTATTTTTCATAATGATCAATAAACCTCCGAATTGATTGATAAAATTGACAGGCATATTTTGATGCCTATAATTGGGTAAATTTAATAAACTGCCTCTAGATCAAAAACACCAATAATAAGTATTCGCCCTTATCTTTAGATGTATTTCCAGACGCAATTCTCAGTCAATATCCGTACTTTAAATCAATTCAGCAATTCCACCTTCAGGGAAACGAGCGTATCGGTAAAATACTCGTGGGTATACACCAATACAACTCCAAGTGTGAACACACTTAAGAACGCCAGGAACACTGGCGTAGTTGACATTGTCTTTATATTTGAAAGGAACTGTGCAGCCTGCTGCAAATGCATACATATAGGACATTCCTGCCCCGTACAGTCATGCTCCACATTGCGCGCAATATAGCCGTAAGAGAAAAGTACTCCCGATACAAAGAACACTATAAGAATCCATGACATTATTCTCTTTTTACTCATTCTGCACACCTCCTTTTCATTGTAGGAATTTGGGGATATATAGTTTTCGTTGTGACCGTAACGATACAATCCCATCTGTAACAATCACGTTTAGTTTAGACTACAGCGACTCCACAACGCCTCTGACAATCTTTGCAAATACCACATATCGACGATCTGTCACAGTCGATCATAAATCCATACCTCTCCTGAAATCCTTTAGCTATGTGATTCATGGTATCGCGGTCAATATGTATAACTCTTCCACACTTAACACACTGCATATGAAGGTGTTCGTGACAACTATGATCAGCCTTTTCCATTCTATACATACTTGAACCACCATCAGCACTCTGATACTTTATCAATTTGTCCTGGGTAACCATGCGGTCAAGGTTGCGATATACAGTTGTTGTATTCGCATCTATGCCATTCTCATCCAAATACACACTTACATCAGCCGCACAAAACCCTCTGTCCTGCCTCTCTGCAGCAAATGCCTCTATAGCCTGACTTATTCTCGTTTTATACTCCCTCGCCATAATATTCCTCTTTTTTGAATTTGCAAGTCATTTGCATTTTGCTGTATCATAAATGGCTTTTAACTTTATGTCAACACTTTTTTATCACTTTTCCATCACTACTATCTTGTTTGATATATTGCTGACAAATGGTATTTTGCCAATGACTTTATATACCGGTATGAACTCAGCCATTCCTTCTACAAGACTGTGCTGTTCTATGTATCTGTATTTCGGTATGATCTCCGCCAGCTTCTTTCCATTTGACACGCCCCAGGAAAACCTGGCATGGCTTCCATGGATGGATTTCTCCTTGATATGCTTTGCCATGAACGGAGCCATAGTCTCTACGAGCACCGTAGCATGAGTAAATTTCCTGTCTATTATGTCGAATATTTTCTTCACATCAGCTTCTGTGAGATACATCGTAAGCCCCTCTATGATGACCAGCACAGGTTCACCTGCATACTCTACCATGTCTGCCCATTTGCCGTCCATGGCGGATTCCGCTATCTGGTACACCGGTCCGTCCTCCTGCAGGAACTTTGCCCTTACAGTCATGGTCTCCGGGAGATCAATGTTGTACCAACCTTTATATTTACCCTCATTTCTATAGCAACGGGTATCAAGACCACTGGCGATATTCACAACCACAGCACCCTTATGCTTTTTCAGGTATTCTGATACAAGCTTATCAAGAACTATAGTTCGCGCTATAACTCCGCTTCCCATTGCCAGATCCTTGTCCGCCAGTGAAAAGTCATAATCCAGGCTGTCAACTATCTCTATGGCCTTGCCATCGTATATGACATGATCCGGCTTTCTTGATTCTTTCGCCCTGGCATAGAGTGTCTGGAGCATCGTCTCTGGGACTCCGGTTATGTCTACCTTTGATCTGCTTACTGTATTGTTCTGTGTACTAACCATTTTCTCATTTCCTCCTGCTTTTTAATTGTGCAAACGCATGAGAGGCGCTGCGCGCGGCGTTTGCGTGCCTCACAACATGTCGTCAAGCGCAGCTTGATGACCTGCGCGCACATCAGTGCGCTTCCTCTGCCGGAATCCTCCCACTTACGTGGGCCCCTCCTTATAATGGAGCAAACGCATGAGAGGCGCTGCGCGCGGCGTTTGCGTGCTTCACAAGGAATCCTCCCACTTACGTGGGCCCCTCCTTATGAAATATAACATTTGTCTTGTTTTGTTATGTTCGTAAAAATAAGATGTTCATCATCGATGAACCTCTTTCTTTAAACTCTCTATCAACTTTTCTGTACCGCCTGTGGCATGAATGCCGATCTTTTCTGTCAGATACATTTTCTTCTCCACATCTACATCCTCGTTCAGTATCGCCATGGCTCCTTCAAGCCGCATCTTCGCCAGCACGCGAACCAAAGTCTCATCCGGCTCGCATCCAAGCTGTGACCTGTAATATGCCGCAAATGAATGTCTCATGAACTCCTCAACCCTCTGGTGATAATTCTCATAGCAGCTGCCGTCAGCGCCATGCATGATGATCTTTGCCTCTTCCCCATGTTCCAGAAGGAATTGCATCATGATCTTGTCTGCATCCACGCCCGTGCCGGGGTTCTGAATCTCACCCTTCATAAGTTTTCCAAGCATGGCTTCATATTGGCTCACAAGCGGTTCGAGTATCGCCTTGAACAATGCCTCTTTACTCTCAAATGAAAAGTAGAAGGCTCCGGTGGTAACTCCCGCACTCTTGCATATCTTTCTGAGGCTTGCCCTCTGGTAACCATTTTCAAGGAATTCCTCTTTACCTGCTTTTTTCAGTTTTTCTATCGTTTCACTGCGCTTGTCGTTTTCCATAACATATGTTATGTTAGCACAAACTAACTAGTCTGGCAACCTATTTTTTATATGTAATGCTTTTCTTTACGCCCTGGCATTTTTCCTACTATCCACTACACACAACATTCTTTCAGTAACTTTAACGTATTCTTTCTTTCAGGTATTTCCTTACCGTCTCAAGCCCTCCAATTGGCACGCAAAACTTCTGGTCATGGTTCTTACATGCCTCATAGGTTTCCTCCAGATCAAACCAGCACACGCCGTCAAGCTCTTCCTTCTGTATTGTCAGATCTGCTATGTCCACCTGTTTCTGATACACGAACACAAATGCCACCTCGTTGTCCCTGAACATTTTGCCATGAAATTCCTTCTCATACTGTATTCTAAATGTTCCCGCAAAATCGAGGTCTTCATTTTGGGCATTTATGCCCAGCTCCTCACCCAGTTCTCTGAGTGCCGACTCCATCGGTTCATCGCCTGCCTGTATATGTCCGGCAGAGGAAGTGTCATACCTTCCGGGAAAAGAATCCTTATCCATCGACCTCTTCTGCAGAAGAACCTTATACCTTCCATTCTCTTGCTTCGCTATCCAGATATGGGCAGTCCTGTGGCATATGCCTTTTGCATGTGCCTCGCTCCTCTCCACTGTGTCTCCGGTAGGGTTGCCCTGTTCGTCGCATATATCAAAAAGTTCCATTATAGTGTACCGTCCTTATTCATTCATACATGAACCATTATTGTTTATCAACTCCGATTTGTAAAGCAAACAGCTAACATTTTTCTACTATTCTACACTTTGTATACTTTTATAAACGTTTTATAAAATATCAGTAATTGCACTTGATATTGACCACTTTTTAGGATATCCTCAGATCACAATAAGTTACTAAATAAGTCAGCTCTAATTGACACTAACATTATTGAATGTTAGAATTCTTGTATGATATGATTATGGTAACCTTACCATGCGAAATGGGAACTTTAAGAGATGGGTGTTCTACCATATAAAACAAATGAACAATTTTAATATGGATGTTCTACCATACAAAATGGAACAATTTTATGGGAGCCCTACCATGCAAAAAGGTTTTTAAGAGCTGTGCATTTTAGCACAGCTCTTTTATATTCTCAGAAAGGCGATAATGGATATCCTAAATTTTTACTATATTGATTTAAACTACATAAGAAATCTGTCTCGTGCAGATGACAACGTAATGTCAGTCTCCCCTCAGGTAGGTAAGGAGAATCGACCATTTCTTGGAATAATCATTCTTATAGGTGGTCAGAAATATTGCATCCCCCTTACCTCACCAAAAAAGAAATTTGAAAATATGAAAAGCCAGATTGATTTCATCAAAATATTTGACCACAACAGCAGGAAAGATTCTTATGCAGAAACAATTATCCTGGTGTCGGGATCATTCCGATACTATAATCAACAAAGCCAATAAAGTCTACTCTCTCATAACTGATTTTCCCGACAAAAATCGCAACCTTACAAAAAGATGTGTAGACTTTAATAAACTTGAGCAAATTTTATCTAAATACTCAGATGACTAAAATCCCTACACCACCAGCCTCGCCTTCGCCCTGCCGGTTCTGTCCTTTTCCACCACGATCTGCTTGTCAATCTTCTCCTTGAGTTCAGTCACGTGCGATATTATTCCCACCAGCTTGCGTCCCTCGGTCACGCTGACCAGCGCTTTGTATGCCTGTGGCAGAGTCTTTTCTGTATCAAGGGATCCAAAGCCCTCATCCACAAACATGGTATCTATCTGAATTCCGCCAGCCGAGGCCTGCACCTCATCGGAGAGTCCAAGTGCGAGGGAAAGTGAAGCCATGAATGACTCGCCCCCAGAAAGAGACTTAACGTCTCGTCTGCTGCCGTTGTAATGATCCACAACACAGAGGTCAAGGCCGATCTGGCTTCGCCTGTCACTGCTGTCCGTCACACGCCCCAGCTCATACTGACCATCTGACATCTTCAGGAATCTCAGATTTGCACGCTGAATTATCCTGTCAAAATACGACATCTGTATGTATGCCTCTAGGTTTATCTTATTCTTGCCGGATACATTTCCTGAGGCAGTGTCATAGAGCGACTTCACGCTTACATATTTCTTTTCTTTTGCCGAAAGCTCATCGGACTTTCTGCTTATATTCGCCATCGCCGTTTCATTTGCACGGATGCGGCTGTTTCCATCCTGCATGAGAAGCCTGATCCTTCCCAGTTCATCTCTCACTGCGGTTTTATCTTCCTCAAGCTTGGCAAGTTCGAGCCTCTCTGCTGATTCCAGCGTGTCTGTCAGAGCCTTTATCTGCCCCTCCAGCGTCTTAATATCCTGGATCACAGCATTATATCTCTTCTCAGCGGTGTCAAATGAATCCTGCAGTTTCTTTGCTCTGCCAAGAATCTCGTTCATCTTCGTTTCCGCCTCACTCCGATTCCTGAATCTGAGCCCCGCGGCCAGTTCTGTCGCCTGTTCTCTGTCTGAGACAACCTTTGCCGTGAGCGCCGATATATTTCTCTCAAGCTCCGCCAGCTTCACCTGCATCCCGGCCAATGTTTCTTCCTCCTGAGGAAGTTTTGCAGCAAGCTCATCCCTTCTGCTGACCCTTTTGCGTTCAGCCTCGATCTGTCTGTCAGTATCGGCAATCTTCTCATTATAGTATCCAATATTCTTCTCAACCTTTTCCGGCAGACCGTCTATATCCTCCGGGGTGTCAAATTTCTTCTTGGCCTGCTCAATGATGCTGTTTCTGATCTCAGTGACACTGGCAAGCTTTACCTTTGCATCCGTAGCGCTGGCATTTGCCCTTTCGCGGGCTTTGTCAGCATCCTTTTTCGCACCATCTAACTGTGCATCTGTCGGAGCCTCCTTTGGCAGCGATGCAAGGAGTTTGTGCTCCGTCGCACCGCACACAGGGCACGCCTGTCCCTCCTTCAGATCCTTTGCTAGGATTCCCGCCTGGGCATTCCTGTAGAGCGTGCTCATATGCTCATACATATCCTGCTTTCTGGTATACATATCATTATCAAACAGATACTGCTTCTGTGCTTTGTCCACCGCCTGTTTTCTTCTGCTGTATTCCATGAGCAGTCTACTTATGTCATTCAGATAGTCAACAGCGTCAGCCATCTTCTCCCTCGATGCCGTGATTGCAACTATTTTCTCCCCCGCATCCGCAAGCTGTGTCTGCTCCTGCCTCAGCTTTTCTATGCTCTTCTGTTTGTCTGTCACAAGCATTCTGCCCTTCTCTGCCTGTTCATTTTGCCTTTGCAGGAGCTGTTCCTCGTCTGCAATATTTTTTCGCTTCTCGTCCAGTTTCTCATAGTTTGGAAGCTCGTTATTTATAACTGCTGCCTGCCTTTGGAGCTCTTCCGTCTCTGGGAACGCTTCCTTTGTCCTGTTTAGCTCTGCCTCAGCAACAGTTCTGTCATTCTGTACATTTGCAAGCTCCAAATGTGCCTTTTCAAGCTGCACTCTGGCTTTCTCTGTCTGCTGTGCCTTGCCTATCAGCGTGTCAAGTTCCCCGACCCGGGTCTCAAGTGTACCGATCTGCTTCTCATATGAATCCGTTCTTGCCTTCTCCGTTACAATAAGCTTTCCGATGAGTGTGATCACCTCATCAATTGGCATCTGGCCGTCCTTTGCCTTCTGGACACTGAGTCCAAGAGGGTCATCCTCTCCGCAGACTATCCCGGATATATACTGCTCTATACTCTTCTTCATATCGTCCCGTTCACTCTGAAGCTTTCTCGTCTCATCCTGAAGACGCTTCTGCAGAACAAAATACCTTGATGTGTGAAAAAGCTTGCTGAATATCTTCTGTCTGTCCCCGGACTCCGCCACCAACAGTTCCTTGAACTCACCCTGAGCAAGCATGGATATCTGCGAAAACTGCTCTCTGTCCACACCCAACAATTCCTGAAGATATGAATTTACCTTCGTTCTGTTGGAGATGACCGAGTCATCCGGCAGATACAATTCTGCAGCCGCATCCTGCAGGGTAGTTCCCTCACCTTTTTTCTTACGTCTCTCATAGGAAGGATTTCTTTTAACTCTGTAAGTCTTCCCCATATGATCAAATGTCAGCTCAACGTAGGTATCTGTGTCCACATCGGCATACGTTGATCTCATCATCCTCGCATCACGGCTCGCCCCGCTCGGCTCATCATACAGCGCATAACAGATGGCATCGAATATCGTGGTCTTTCCCGCACCTGTATCCCCAGTCACAAGATACAAGCCTTCAGCCCCAAGCTGGGCCATGTCAAGCATCTGGACTCCCGCATATGGTCCAAATGCCGACATCGTAAGATTAAGTGGTCTCATAATCGCTCCTCTCTTTCACAATGTATCGCCCCTCTCGCCTCCGCAAGCGGGGCAGGTCGTCGGAGCGCATTTGAGTTATTCGCTTCGCTCATAAGCGCTCCTCTCTCCATACAGAGTCTATAATATCCTGAACAAAACTCCTCTGTTCATCGCTCATTTCCTTGTTGTTCTGCTTCTCATACAACTCTCCAAACAGATCTATAGGCTTTTTCCCTTCAAGCACAGCGCCATCGTCTATCGTCTGTGTCACACGGGTTCGGGTGTTGTCGTATCCAAGCTTCATCACATTTGGATAGACCGTTCTGAGTTTTCCCAAAGCATCCGGCACGTCATCCTCGTCCGTGAGAACCACATACAGATAATCATCCACAGCCGTCCCCTCATAGTTTCGCCTGTCCATCAGCTCGTCAAATGTTCCCTTTACCTCGCGCAGCTCATGCATCGGAACAAGCGGAACAGTCCTTATCTCTATTTTCTTGTTCTCAGGGATGTCAACAACTGTCACCGATTTGGTGTGGTTAGCCTCCGAAAGTGAATACTTAAGCGGTGTTCCACAGTATCTGACAGTCTCCCTGCCCACCTTCTGCGGCCCATGTATATGCCCCAGCGCCACATAGTCAAATGAGTCAAATACCGACACATCCACATTGTCCAGACCGCCCACATTCTCCTCCGACTCCGAGCGCACAGCCCCGGTCACGAACTGGTGGGCCACAAGGATATTTGTAACCTTCTCATCAACATCCATGTGCTCCACCGCCACACGGCAGGCATCCGTGTAATCCTTTATATCATCCGCCTCATCAGGGAATACCGCTCTGACCATTGCCGGCTTCACAAATGGCAGCATGTATATGTTCGCCACCTGTCCTTTTCCATCCTCCAGCTTATATGGTCTGACCAGCCCATCTCCCATCGTGGCTATCTGTGCCGAATCATATACCGGCGATATATGGATTCCACTGAGATCAATCAGACTTGATGCAAATGCCAGCTTGGCCGCCGAATCATGGTTGCCGCTGATGATATATACTTGCAGCTTTCTCTTTGCAAGCGAAGTCAGGAAGCTGTCCAGCAGCTTCACCGCCTCCTCGCTCGGCACAGACTTATCATATACATCCCCGGCTATGATGACTCCATCCGGCTGCTCATCATCGATGATGCCCAGTATTTCTTTTAATATATACTCCTGATCCTCCAGCATGGAAAATTCATTTACACGCTTTCCTATGTGAAGATCAGATAAATGGATCAAACGCATATACACTTCCCCTTTAAACAAAACATTCGTTGAAATAATTATAACATCACCGACAATATATCCCAATTATGTTTATCTTAATTTCGTTGATTTCGGTTTCTCCGCTACATGAAATACCATATTCGTCATATACTATGTAATATAGCACTAGTTTTCATCGGAGAACGCTCTATGGCAACTACTAACAAACTCAATTTTTTTCGTTTTTTCTTCATATCGATCCTCGGAGTGCTGCTGCATTTCACCTACGAGTGGTCAAATGACAATCCCGCTGTCGGACTATTCTCGGCAGTGAACGAGTCAACCTGGGAACACCTGAAACTTATATTCTTTCCAATGCTCCTGCTGACAATGATTGAATTTCTCTGGGCTCATATAAAAGATAAGCCCTTGCCGGAACACTATCTTCCAGCAAGGACTGTCGGTATCCTGTCAGGTATGGCATTCATTGTGGTTGGTTTCTACACTCTAAACGGTGTACTGGGCAGGAATTATGAATTTCTGAATATCGCACTTTATTTTGCTGGGGTTGTATATGCATTGCGCACCGAAAACAGATTAGAATCCAGGCAAATGTGCATAAACGACTACGTTTCCATGACTATCCTGGCAATTCTCGCGGTTGCATTCTTTGCATTTACCAACTATCCGCCTGAACTTGGGATATTTGCGGATCCTACAGCAGATTAACCACACACATCAAAAGCACCACCTGCATTACAAGTATAAGTGGCACTCCAACCGAGAAATAATTCTTCCTTATCTTGTGCCTAAACACCACCATTCCAAGCAGAGCACCGATACTTCCACCGGCAAATGCCATACCGAGAAGGACCGCTATAGGTATCCTGTATCCGCCCTTGACCGCTCTGTATTTGTCAATTCCGAACATGACAAATGTTACAACACTCACTGCCGCAACGAACCAAAGTGTCCATCTGTATTCCACAAACACATCCCAGAATGCAAAGTTCCATTTGCCCGCCGGTCTGAGCTTCCAAGTCATGAACACCGCAAGCTCTATCACACACACGCACACAGTGAACACTCTCAGCATCATATTCGTCTTGAAGGCCGTCCTGTCACACAACGCAAATGCTATTATCATGCCAGGGGCGCCACCGGCAATGGCTATGATCCCCAGCAGAACACTGAGTGCCTTATGGCTTGTTCTCCTGCGCTTCGCGGCCGTCACTCCATCAAGGACAGCTCCCAGTATATTTATACATATCAGATATATGATCAACTTATCCATTATATATACCCACCTTGTCTACTGACATTGTATACATAGTTCCACTCTCCTATATACTTCTACTGATCTGCGATGAGCACCTGCGGCTGAACCTTTCTGATGTTCCCCGCTCTGATAAATGCTACCACAGAGAATAACACGCTCATAAATACCAATGGTATAACCAGTGACATCACGCTTGTACTTAAATTAAAACTGTATATTCCAAATGATTCAAATCCTGCCTTGAAGAATGGCTTGCTAACGATAAGTGCCAGAACTATACCAAGCAGCGAACCCACAACTGCCGTCACGATAAAGCGGACCGCAAGCTGGCATCTGAGTCTGAAAGATGTAAATCCAAGTGCCTTGTATATTCCGATATCCTTCTGCTCACGCATGAGAACCTTGCCACACACGATTATGACCGTGACTATCACGAATACAGCCCCCAACATATATGTGAGCAATGTGAGTCCCTGTATTGCAATGTTGACTGTACCTGCCACTTCTTCAAAATCATCCTTTGCTGAATGTATTGAATACGTGATGCCCTGATTATCGCCATATCTCTTATCTATCTCCTGGATTATCGCATCACATTCATCAGTATTGTCAAGATCATAACATATTCCTTTGCCGCTCCATTCCTCTTCATCTGAACTGCTTTTGGCAGCTCCACTGACACCAGACTCACTTACGGTCTCTGCGCTGGCAAACTTACTATATGCAGCCTTACTAATTGCAAAGTTCTTGCCCATATCATTTGCCGAATCGTATATGCCGGAGATCACCATCTTCCTTGCCACGCCGCCGCACTTGACTGTGACTGTGTCACCTACGTTCATATGAAATCCATCAGCAACATACTGGGTTATCAGCACTTCATTGTCATATGTGCAGGTTCTGCCCTTTCTTATCGTGTTGATCATATCAGGGTCCTCCACTATATAACAATACATCTGCACATCATCGAACAGAAGGTACTCGCTGGACATTTGATATTTTCTATACGCTGTGTGTTCTGATATAACATTCTCTATATCCTTCTGCGTATCCTCATCGACAAACGAAGCAGTCAGGTCATACTTCGTGACCGAAAACATATCCACCAGCATATTCTGTGAATTAAACCAGCGCATCATATCGTTCATAAGTATCATGAACATGGCAAGTATAGCAGTCACTATGATGGCTGCGGCATACTGTTTCTTCTCAGATATAAACTGTCTATATGCAAGACTCACACCAAGTTTCTTGCCTGAGACTGGAAGCTTCAGAACGCTTGAGAAATGCACACTGTCCCGTCCACCTCTTATCGCCTTTATAGGTGTGGCCTCGGATATTCTCCTTGTCTTCAACATGATAAATGCTGCTACCAGAAGCAGTATCGCCAATATGACACACAGCACAAGTCCTACATTAATATCAGACGAAACTTCAAGTCCTGAAGAAGATCTTGTGGCACTATTTATAATTTTTAGTATCGGAATGGCCAGTGGTATTCCAGCAAACAGTCCAGCCGCCACAGTGCACATATACCCGGCAAGCAACGCCAGCTTCACCGATGCATTTGTCATTCCGACCGCTTTGAGTATTCCTATGTTAACAAAATCCATCTCTATGCTGCTGCCGATGTTGTGTCCTAAAACTATCATAGCCGCCACCAGAAGCAGCACAACAAATATAAGCAGCACCGCGGAGAATACCTTTGTCATAAGAAGCATGTAACTTCCCGCCTGCTCCTTTGATAAAGTTATCCAGCAATATGACGCGAAATCACTCACATTATTCAGTTCTCTCTCAAACTCCATCTCCGTGAGGTCCAGGCCCGGCTTTTTATCTATTATGATAAGCTTTGACAATTCAAAGGATCTCTTGTCATCTTCCAGTCCGCTTCTATGATCTTCCGCAGCCTTTGCCTTGAGATCTGCAAAATCCTCATCTGAGATCAATATCGTCTTTATTCCCATGACCGAAGATCCCATATATGGATCCTCGAAAAATGACGCAACTTTGAAGGTATAAGAACCGTTATCATTGCCCAGCTCGACTGTATCACCAATCTTGCAGTCATACATACCTATGAAACTGAACGGCACACTTACCTCACCTTTTTCAAGCCGGCGATCTGTCATTTTGTTATCCACATCATACTGATCATATGTGAGCACGCTGTCTGTATCATTCAAAACGAAGCTGCTGTTTCCGCCTTTTCCATTGCAGTCCTTAAGCAGCAGATATACAACATCTGCTGCTTTCACTTCCTGCACCGCATCACATTTGCCAATATTCTTTATTATCTTGTCTGCACTTGTTCCATAGGCATCCAGCCTGTTCTCCCCATAAAGTGCGGCAAGCATACCTCCATAACCAACCTCTTCCATAGCTTCCGAATCATGCCTTATGGAATTCGTGTAGTAAGAAAGCACTGAACAGAATGCCAGAGAAATGATAAGCATGAGCACGAACACACTTATATGCACGCCCTTGTTTCTTCTCATATTTCCTCGAAGCACCATCATGATATATCTCATCCCGGCACCTCCTACCACTGCATGGAACCAAGCCATGCATCTATCTGGCTCTCACGGCTCTTGCGGTCTTCTTCAATATATTGTGACAGCTTCAGCTCACCTATGATCCTTCCGTCCTCTATGTAGATGATCCTGTTCGCCCTGATAGCAGCCCTCACATCGTGGGTAACCATGAGTATGCTCTGTCCCTCCACGTTGAGCTCGGTGAGAAGGTCTAGCACATCCTGGGTATTTCTGCGGTTTAATGCGCCTGTCGGCTCATCCGCGAAAAGGATACCCGGACTGTTGATGACCGCTCTGGCAATAGCGCCCCTCTGTGCCTCTCCGCCGGACACCTGTGCAGGCAGTCTGTCAGCAGCACTTTCTATATTCATCTTTTTTATGAGTTCATCAGCCCTGTTTTCAGTCTCTTTTGTGCTCGTATCCTTATTCATATAACCCGGCACAAGTATGTTCTCTCTAATGCTGAGGTTACTAACAAGATGTATCTGCTGAAACACAAATCCAAACTCATACACCCTGAGTTCTGCCATGCGCTTCTCATTGTATTCTGTTATATCCTCGCCATCATATATGACCTTTCCCGAAGTCGGTCTGTCCATCCCGGACAGACTGTAAAGCAGTGTGGATTTTCCCGATCCTGACGCTCCCATGATGACTGTAAAATCTCCCTTATAGATATCCAGATCCATGTTGTTGAGCACATGATTCTGCACGCCCTCACTGGAAAAGCTTTTGCAAAGGTCTCTTGCCTGAAGTATTATATCTGCCATTTTTCTCTCCTTTTTATAGTTGTAGCACGGGGGCATTCAGACATCCTCTACAGATCTTCACCTCGCCACCGTGCTACAACAATATCACCCTATTTATTAACAAGTCCTTAACAAACCTTTCTTGCTGCAAAATATAACACTGCCTCCAGGCCATCAGCATGATTCACAAGTTCCACATCTCCGCCCATTCTGTCCATGAGATAATGGACAATAAATAGTCCAAGGCCCGCTCCAGGTTCATCACCGGAGTTTTCCCCTCGATAAAACTTCTCATATATGAACGGCATGTCCTTATCCGGGATTCCTGTTCCATGATCCTTTATGGACAGCCTGTATACCATATCAGCGCCGCTCACATGGACATTCCTTGGAAGTTTTTCGGGCGATATACATTCAGTAACAATA
>NZ_JBEHVV010000068.1:0-14836 GCF_040227395.1 Coprococcus sp. RTP21428st1_C9_RTP21428_210409 | reverse complement strand
CTATCTCAGCGGCAAGCTGCGACTTCGGCATGGTCTGAAGTGTTATCTTGCCAGGACCAGTTACCACTGTATTGAAGAATCCCTCTCCTCCAAAGAACATATTCATGGCACCACCCTTTACTGTCTCTGCGTTTAAGGAACATGTTGCATCCATCATTGCAAGATAACCTGTGTCAATGACCATCTGCTGTCCCGGTGCAAGCATGTAATCCACAACAGAACCATCGATTTCAAGGAACACTATTCCCTGACCTGTAATCCTCTGCATAATAAATCCCTCACCTCCGAAGAACCCACCGGCTATCTTCTTTTGAAAAGCTATCTCCAGATTGATTCCCGGTGTCGATGCAAGGTATGCTGACTTCTGACAAATGATCTCCTTGCCAGGTCCTATCTCAACCGCCATGATATTTCCCACAAAGCTTGAACCGAATGCTATCAGTCCAGGTCCCCCCTGAGCCGTATATGTATTTCGGAACATCGATTCACCGGATATGGCCCTGGTGAACATCTTGCCTACTCCGCCACCTGATGTCTGCATCTGCATATTCGGAGACATCCATACCATTGCACCCTTTTCGCAATTCACTGACTCTCCTGCCTCCAGCACAATCTCAACCACAGGCATCATGCCTCCTTTGATCTCGTATCTCATATAATCTTACCTCCCTGTATTCTTCATATTTAAATATGAGTTTCATTTTTTTAATTGGTACAAATGTATTATATAGTAAATACTATTCATATAACAATGTTTATTTATAAATCGTGAATAAAAGCCTGTTTTTATTAGGTATCTCACTTTTTCCTGCTTTTGGAACGAGTTTTTTCATATATTAATTGCTTTTTTTGAAACACAATGGTATATTTATTCAGATAAAATATGAAAGGAAGATGTAAAAATGAAACTCAAAAAATTATTAGCAATTTCAATGTCAGCAGTTCTGGCTATGACAGCTCTTACTGCATGTGGAAGCAAGGATGATTCTTCGGAGGCAGGTTCAGGGAGTGCTTCATCAAAGAAGACTGCAAAGGTCATCGAGATTGACCTTACAGACGAGCAGTATGCTTTCGGTGTTGACAAGGAACAGCCTGAGCTCTTAACACAGGTTAACGATTTCATCAAGTCAATGAACGAAGACGGAACATTTGAAGAGATCTGCAATCACTACTTCGGCGATGGCGAGCCTGTTGCAGTTGAGTCAGCAACACTCGATGCAAACAAGGATCAGCTTGTAGTTGCAACCAATGCTGCATTCGAGCCATTTGAGTATACAAAGGGTGAGAACTACTATGGTGTCGATATGGAGATAGCTAAGGCTCTCGCAGACAAGCTTGGCAAGGAGCTCGTTATCCAGAACATGGATTTCGATGCTGTATGTCTCTCAGTTGGTCAGCACAAGTGTGATATCGCTATGGCAGGTCTTACTATAAAGCCAGACCGTGAGGAGTATGTAAGCTTCTCAGATTCATACTACAAGGCTTCTCAGAAGCTTATCGTTACATCAGACAATACAGAGTTTGATGATTGCAAGACAGCTGATGATGTCAACAAGATTCTTCAGGCTAAAGGCTCAGACATGAAGATTGGTTTCCAGACAGGTACTACCGGACAGTTCTACTGCGAGGGTGACGCAGACTGGGGATTCACAAAACTTGCTATGACTTCAACCGGCTACAAGAACGGTTCACTTGCAGTTCAGGATCTTTTAAATGGTAACCTCAACTATGTTATCATCGATGCCGCTCCAGCAGCCAGCATCACTGCTGCTCTTAACGCAATGCAGTAAATTTTAATTCGGATTTAGTAATTTTAGTATTAACGCCAATTATGTTTGAAAGGATATTTCATGGGAGACATTTCTACAAAAATACAAAAGTTCATAGAAATATTCATCGACAACAACGGGTATGTTAAGGTAGTCGAGGGTCTGAAGAATACTGTGATAATAGCCATTGCCGGTCTTATCATCGGTATAATAATCGGTACCCTCATTGCTACCGTCAGGGTAATTCCAAAGTACAAGCGTCTGCCTAGAGTTCTGGATGCGATCTGCAGTGTATATGTAGGTTTTTTCCGTGGAACACCTATGGTTGTACAGCTTCTTCTCTTCTACTATGTTCTTCTTCCTATAGTGGGAGGACACATGACAGGAGTTCAGGTGGCTATGCTTGTATTTGGACTCAACAGCGGTGCCTACATCTCAGAGATCATGCGTGGTGGTATACTCTCCGTTGATCCAGGTCAGATGGAAGGTGGACGTGCCATGGGACTCAGTTTTTCGACTACCATGCTCAAAATCGTTATACCTCAGGCAGTCAAGAATATTCTGCCAACCCTTGGAAATGAATTTATTTCTTTAATAAAGGAGACTTCAGTT
Source organism: Coprococcus sp. RTP21428st1_C9_RTP21428_210409 (assembly GCF_040227395.1). Classification (NCBI taxonomy): domain Bacteria; kingdom Bacillati; phylum Bacillota; class Clostridia; order Lachnospirales; family Lachnospiraceae; genus Coprococcus; species Coprococcus sp. RTP21428st1_C9_RTP21428_210409. The sequence goes on along the minus strand of NZ_JBEHVV010000068.1, from coordinate 12,455 downwards.
GTAAGTTTTGTCGGAGCAACTGATCTCTACGTTGCATTCAACTACATCGGAAGTAACAGCTACGAATTCATGGTCCCTTATCTGGTCATGGCACTTATCTACATCGTGATGGTGCTTCTCATCAGCCTGGGAATCAAATTAATGGAAAGGAGCCTGAGAAAGAGTGATAGACGTCATTAATCTTGAAAAAAGCTTCGGTGATAACAAAGTCTTAAACGGCATCAATATCACCATAGACAAAGGCGATATAATGGTTGTTATCGGCCCTTCAGGTTCTGGTAAAAGTACATTTCTTCGCTGTTTGAACTGTATGGAAGATCCTACCGGCGGCCAGATTATATTCAATGGTGTTGATATAGCAGACCCTAAGGTTGATATCAACATACACCGCCGTCATATGGGTATGGTTTTCCAGCATTTCAATCTGTATAACAACAAGACTGTTATACAGAATATCATGCTTGCTCCTGTCTATGTCAGATGTCAGGATCTGAAAAAGGCAAAGCGGCATAATCTTCTGCTTCCTGTCACCAATCTCTTCCGCAAGGAAAAGCAGACAAAGCAGGAAATAACAACAACAAAATCAGAGATCATTGCCGAGGCACATGCAAAAGCGGAGGAACTCCTGAAGAGGATCGGTCTGGAGGACAAGGCGGATGTATATCCATCTACTCTCTCAGGCGGTCAGAAACAGCGTGTGGCCATCGTCCGTGCGCTTGCCATGAATCCTGATGTCATTCTGTTTGATGAGCCAACCTCCGCTCTCGACCCTGAGATGGTTGGTGAGGTTCTTGATCTTATGAAGGCTCTTGCAGATGAAGGCATGACAATGATCATTGTTACCCATGAGATGGGATTTGCCAGAGAGGTTGCCAATAAAGTCGTATTTATTGACGACGGACAGATTCTTGAATCTGGTACACCGGAGGAATTCTTCGGCAACCCTAAGAATCCTAGACTTAAGGATTTCCTTTCAAAAGTGTTATAAGACATTTTATCCGGCATGTGTGTTTTTTCATATGTGCCGGATTTTTTATAAAAATTTCCATGCCATTCATAATTTTTACTATATATTCATACGTACTTTCCAATTCAATTCTTGAGCCACTTCATATTTTAGTTCATTTTTTCAATTTATTTCCTTATTAGCTATGTACTTTTGGGCTCTTATACTTTATAATGACAATAATTTGGGCATTTTTATAAAAGAAAATAAACGATGTCCGGAAATGTTTAAAATCACATTAAAATATTTCTTTATTTTGTGTGGTTTCATGTAGTTTTCAGTGCTCTCGCTCTGAACAAGAATCATTTTACAATAAGGAGAAAGATATGCCAAAAAGAGAAGACATTAACAAAGTTCTGATAATAGGATCTGGTCCAATCATCATCGGTCAGGCATGTGAGTTCGACTACTCAGGTACTCAGGCGTGCAAGGCCCTTAAGAAGCTTGGTTACGAGATCGTATTGGTCAATTCCAACCCTGCTACCATCATGACAGATCCTGAGACAGCTGATGTCACATACATTGAGCCGCTCAATGTCAAGAGACTTGAGCAGATAATTGCAAAAGAGAGACCTGACGCTCTTCTTCCAAATCTTGGAGGACAGTCAGGACTTAACCTTTGTGCTGAACTTGCAAAAGAAGGCATCTTAGACAAATACAATGTCAAGGTCATCGGTGTTCAGGTAGATGCCATTGAGCGCGGTGAGGACAGAATCGAATTCAAGAAATCCATGAACGCAATCGGAATAGAAATGGCAAGAAGCGAGGTTGCCTACTCTGTAGATGAGGCTCTCGCCATCGCAGATCAGCTCGGATACCCTGTTGTTCTTCGTCCTGCATACACCATGGGCGGTGCCGGCGGCGGACTCGTATACAACAAGGAGGAGCTCAAAACTGTCTGTGCAAGAGGTCTCCAGGCCAGCCTTGTAGGTCAGGTCCTCGTTGAGGAGTCAATCCTCGGATGGGAGGAGCTTGAGCTTGAAGTTGTACGTGACTGCGAAGGCAATATGATCACTGTATGTTTCATCGAGAACATCGATCCTCTCGGCGTACACACAGGTGATTCATTCTGCTCCGCTCCTATGCTCACAATCTCTGAGGACGTTCAGAAGAGACTTCAGGAGCAGGCATACAAGATCGTTGACTCTGTTGAGGTCATCGGTGGAACAAATGTACAGTTCGCACATGACCCTGTATCTGACAGAATCATCGTAATCGAGATCAACCCTAGAACATCCCGTTCTTCTGCTCTGGCATCAAAGGCTACAGGATTCCCTATTGCCCTTGTGTCAGCCATGCTGGCAACAGGACTTACCCTCAAGGATATCGAGTGCGGTAAGTATGGCACACTGGACAAATACGTTCCGGACGGTGACTATGTGGTTATCAAGTTCGCACGTTGGGCATTCGAGAAGTTCAAGGGTGTTGAGGACAAGCTCGGAACCCAGATGCGTGCCGTAGGTGAGGTCATGAGTATCGGTAAGACCTACAAGGAGGCTTTCCAGAAGGCTATCCGAAGCCTTGAGACAGGAAGATACGGTCTCGGCTACGCCAAGGACTACAATACAAAGAGCAAGGATGAACTATTGCGCATGCTTGCACATCCATCAAGCGACAGACATTTCATCATGTACGAGGCACTCAGAAAGGGCGCTACAGTAGATGAGATATTTGATATAACAAAGGTTAAGCACTACTTCGTTGAGCAGATGAAGGAACTCGTTGAGGAAGAGGAAGCACTCGCAGCACATAAGGGCACTCTCCCATCCGACGAGGCACTCACCACTGCAAAGAAGGACGGTTTCTCAGACAGATACCTCAGCCAGATTCTTGAGATTCCTGAGGAGGACATCAGAAATAAGAGAATCGAGCTCGGAGTTACTGAGGCATGGGAAGGCGTACACGTAAGTGGAACAAAGGACAGCGCTTACTACTACTCCACATACAATGCACCTGACAGCAATCCGATAAATGAGAACAAGCCAAAGGTTATGATCCTCGGCGGAGGTCCTAACAGAATCGGTCAGGGTATCGAGTTTGACTACTGTTGCGTACATGCATCACTGGCACTTAAGAAGCTCGGATTTGAGACTATCATAGTAAACTGTAATCCAGAGACTGTTTCAACTGACTATGATACATCAGATAAGCTCTACTTTGAGCCACTTACACTTGAGGATGTCCTCAGCATTTACAACAAGGAAAAGCCAGTGGGCGTCATCGCACAGTTCGGCGGTCAGACACCTCTTAACCTTGCTTCTGACCTTGAGAAGAACGGCGTAAAGATCCTCGGTACATCTCCTGCTGTCATCGATCTTGCAGAGGACAGAGATCTCTTCCGTGAGATGATGGATAAGCTTGAGATTCCTATGCCAGAATCTGGTATGGCTACTACTGTTGACGAGGCACTTGAGATCGCTCACAAGATTGGCTATCCAGTCATGGTCCGTCCATCATACGTTCTCGGTGGACGTGGTATGGAGGTCGTATACGATGACGAGAGCCTTGACGGATATATGAGAGCTGCCGTTGGTGTCACACCTGACAGACCTATACTTATAGACAGATTTCTGAATCACGCCCTTGAGTGTGAGGCAGATGCCATAAGCGACGGAACTCACGCATTTGTTCCTGCCGTTATGGAGCACATCGAGCTTGCCGGAGTTCACTCAGGTGATTCAGCCTGCATCATTCCTTCAGTACACATCACTTCTGAGAATGTTGCTACTATCAAGGAATATACAAAGAAGATCGCTGAGGAAATGCATGTCGTAGGTCTTATGAACATGCAGTACGCTATTGAGAAAGGCAAGGTATATGTTCTTGAGGCAAATCCTAGAGCATCCCGTACAGTACCTCTCGTATCAAAGGTATGTAACGTGCGCATGGTTCCTATCGCTACTGATATCATCACATCAGAGCTCACAGGAAGACCATCTCCTGTTCCAACTCTCAAGGAGCAGCACATACCATATTACGGAGTTAAGGAGGCTGTATTCCCATTCAACATGTTCCCAGAGGTTGACCCGATCTTAGGACCTGAGATGAGATCTACAGGTGAGGTTCTCGGACTTTCAACCTACTACGGAGAGGCATTCTACAAGGCTCAGGAGGCTACACAGACTCTCCTTCCTACAAGCGGAACTGTCCTGATCTCTGTAAACAGAAAGGACAAGGATGAGGTTATCGAGATCGCTCAGCTCTTCGAGAAAGCTGGTTTCAAGATCCTTGCTACAAGCGGAACATATGCCATAATTACGGCTGCCGGAGTAAAAGCTGAGAAAGTCAAAAAGCTCCAGGAGGGCAGACCAAACATCAATGACCTTATAACAAATGGCTCTATAGACCTGATAATCAATTCTCCGAGCGGTAAGGAATGTGCCCACGACGACAGTTACCTCAGAAAGGCTGCCATCAAGGCAAAGATTCCTTATGTGACTACAATTGCAGGCGCAAGAGCAACCGCAAAGGGTATCCTGTACGTTCAGGCACATGGCGACAGCGATGTGAAGTCACTGCAGGAGCTTCACAGTGAGATAAAGGACGCTGAGTAATGTCGGGCGCGGGCGGCTTTGCCGCTCAGGTGGCCCGGATTGCCAGTTAAAGGACTAGCGGCTTGCTCTAGTTTACAATTTGTTGGCCAGCAAGACCTCTCAGCATTCAAAAGTGCATAAAATTTTATCTAAAATGACAAAAACCAGGAAAAGGATACAATTTCTAATGTCTTTGTATCCTTTTCCCGGTTTTATTTTAATTTGCGAAAATATTATGCGCTTTTTATTGATTACACTTCTCTCCAAGCTACCCTTCTCGCCAAACTACCTACACTGAGAGTCGAACATTTGTTTGATGTGATATATGCGGTGCTACCCTATTCGGTAGGCGGTTAGCCTTCATCACAGGAGTTTATAGCCATAATCAGCTTTATGCATCACTTGCTTTGCTCTTGATTATGCCGTTGGCTCTAAGAGCAATGATAAGACACAAAAATAACCGCCCAGTCCTAACAAACTTTAGCGGTTACTTTTGTATCCAATAATATCAGGGCTAACCGTCTATCGGTTGCACCTTTTGATATTATATTAGCATTCTCCACCCCCTTCATGTCAAACGTATATTAACTCATATTTTCCATATCTCACTGAAACTTGCTCATCATTTCCTCAAACAACTCAGGCCTGAGTAAGACAAGTCCGCCGTGTCCGAGTTCCGGTAATACTTCAAACTCCGTCTGAGGTAGCCTGCGCCTGATATACGCTATATCATTTTTCCGCTCTTTTTCTTCATTCTTTGCGTACCAATAATGGATGTGCGTATCAATCTTCGGAACAGGATCCGGCACCTTATAGTTATTGCACGATTCAAATGTTCGCCACAGTGTTTTGCTGCTGCAATGTCTCAGAACATCCGCAACATACTGCAGATCTTCCTTGGAATAGTCGTCTGTAGCAAATGCCTTTTCCAGCAAAGCCACACCGCCTGCTCTGCCTATCATCATCATTAGATAATCCTTGAGCGCAATAAAGCGTGTCACGATCCATGGCAACTGATACGGTGTGATTCCGCCGTCTATTACACAATGCTGTATTCTAACCTTCTGTCCCAGCGCAACCATAAGCGCAACGGAACCGCCCATAGAACAGCCATATACAGCATATATCTCCGTGAATCCCTTCGCCTTGATCCAGTTATTTAAGTCTGATGCAATCTGCTCCACGCTTGTAAAGTCATTGTCATTGTCAAAATCATAACCCGGAAGTGCCGGAACCAGCAGATGATAATTCTTTTCTAACAGAGGAATTACATTCTCAAAGTAATCCCACTTCACAACAGATGGATGTATCAATATTATCGTTTCTTTATTCTCTTTTCCGAACTCATGGATAGTCATTGTATTTTTCCTTCCTCATACCATATTCTTTCTTTAGATCATGATGAAAATATTAAACTCTTGCCATCATGATCCAATTCAACGCTCAACAATTACGCATCATGCTGATACACTTGTCCCCATCATGCCGCCTGCCGGCTCAATGAGGGCATTCGCATAAAGAGTGCATATTCAACAATTGTCTCTGATATTTTTCACCGCCATTACAATCATTGCCATTGCAATACCAATCAGAAACATAATCCCAAATACTATAAGTAAAAATGCTATTGTATTTACCATTTCAAGCTCCCCTCATACAAATATTTGCCGCATTTATCAAATGCCGCAATCAGATCAAGGAAACGCTGGTCAAATGACTCCTCGTAGAATCCATATTCCTCGAATCTGCCTGGAATTGCAAGTGCATCGTAAATCCACGGGTTAACATTGTGAACATTGGACTCTAGTCCATTTTAACGTCCTTGTATCCGTGTGACATGGAAATTACAGCATTCATCACCCTGACCAAGTGTCTTGGTACGATGAAGCTGACCTCCTTCATTCCTGTAATTTCTCTCGTCCATGTTGCACAGGCATGGAACAAATTCAAAGCAGTTTTCCCTCTTGCCCAGTTTGCATATTCCACATTCCGTATAAGTGTTATAGAATTCGTCGACACCTTTCTCATAGCGGAATTTCCAGTCAAGCTCATACTTTGATGTCTGGCTTGCTATGCTCTCCTGCACCTTTTTGTCCTGCACCTTGTCAGTAAAGAGCGTACACTTCTTGTTCTCATGCGCCTTCACCATGAAAGGCGAATCGAACACCGCAGTGACCATCTCATCCACAACTTCAGGTGTGATCCTATCCGGCTCTGCCTTGTGCAGTGAAAATACAAATGCCGCGATATACAGGTTCATCTCCAGTGAGCTTCCACCTATATCGGGAGTTCTGAGAAGCATCTCCTTGTACTCTCTCTTCACGGATCTTTTATATCTCTTCATGTCCATATCAGGATATATCTGCGCAAGCCTTGCAAGTGCCTGCTTAAAACACAGCAGTTCCACAGCCTTTGCATACATTCCATATTTCAACATTCTAATCGCCTGCCTTTTTATTCCTGTATCCATTCCTTAAGTGCGGCTGAGAGTCTTCTGTCTATATCCTTTCTCGTCGCCTCGCACTCATTTGGATAATCCTTTGCAGCCTTGAATATAAACTTCATGACAAATTTCAGTCCAACCGGAAGCGCCATACGAAGCATCGATTCCGGCAGAACAAAATGAGTTCCATGCTCATACACAAGCGGCACATACTCACATGTATGTGGACGCTCCTTCAGTCGCTGATCCATTCTGCGGATGTATTTGCCCGCCTCCCAGAACGAGTCGTCGTCTGCACCAATCAAAAACAGCTTTCCCCTTATGTTCTCGACCTTGATCATTTCCTCTTCTGTGTGTTCTCTGGCCTTCTCCGAATCGATAAACAGACAGGTACTGCGCTCAATGTCGCCGGAGCCCTTTGTCTCCTCCTCGATTTTCTGCCAGTACACAGGATGCTCATACACAAATGGCATATAAGCAAGAGGCTCGCCTCTCCACGAAAGAGTCGATGCACCCGGTATCGGCCATTCCTTACATCCGTCTTTTTTGCCCTGTTCAAATCCCTGCCATACAAAGTCACTTGCCGTAAGTCCAAATGTCAATGTGATATCCGGGAAATACGATGCCGCAACAAGGGAATCCATGCCAGCCGTGCTCATTCCCATGATTCCTATTTTCCGGTTTCCATGACTTTTCAGCCATGCAATAGCCGACTCTATTCTCTCCAGCGGATTATTTACATGGCTGTAATTCTTTCTCCCGGGAGATACACAGAGTGCGTTCACACCATTTTTGTGCAGCCACTTTGCTCCGCACTTCGCCATAAAATCATTCGGATCATCTCCAAACAGTCCTATGAATGCACAGTCAGCCCCATTTGGATTCTCGTAGTATGTTCCGTAGAACCCATCCTTCTCGATCTCAAAAAACTGTTTTTTCACAACTTTTTCCTCCATTTTCCTGTATACTCCAGACCGCCCTCGCTGCCTGATAACACAATGACAACTTTATCTCTTCTGTCACCAACCGGATATAAGACACAATCCGCCTTGTGCAGTGTTTCTTTTATAGTCTCAGAACCTTTCATTTGTTACATCCCACTGATCCAATTCTCTTAACATACATAATGTTAGTCGCTACTAACTTTGTTGTCAACTGTTATTGCTTTATAAATCAAAAAAACTCCCGCAAATAAAAAAGCAGCCAGACAAAATTTTGCCTGACTGCTGGTAGGTGCTCACCCAATTATTACATATAAATATTTACTTCTATTGAACCCTACAATTCCTTGTGGCGTGCAAAGTAATCCTTTGTCTCTGCCACAACCACACTGCTGAGTGCAAGCAGTGCTATGATATTCGGAATCGCCATAAGTCCGTTAAATATATCAGCGATAGTCCATACAGCCTTAACTGTCATGTATGGTCCGATAAATACGCAAAGTATGTATAACCAACGATAGATCTGAACTGAAACCTTGCTGCCATTTGTGAGGTACTCAAGACACCTCTCACCATAGTAATCCCAACCAAGGATAGTTGTAAATGCGAAGAATACAAGGCAGATCATCAGGATGAATGCTGCAACCTGACCTGGCATAAAGAAAAGTCCCTTTTGGAATGCATCAGTTGTGACTGCGATTCCCTCAAGGCTGCCATCCTGCCAGCTTCCCATCATAACGATTGAAAGACCTGTCATTGTACATACGATGATAGTATCAATAAATGTACCTGTCATTGTTACAAGTCCCTGACGAACAGGCTCCTTTGTCTGAGCTGCTGCTGCTGCGATAGGTGCAGAACCAAGACCAGCCTCATTCGAGAAGATACCACGTGCAACACCCTTCTGCATGGCTATTGCAAGACTTGCTGTAACACCACCTGCAAATGACATAGGCTTAAATGCGCACTTGACTATTGTTTCAAATGCAGCTGGAACTTTATTTATATTAACTATGATAAGAACCAGACACACCACGATGTAGAGAACTGCCATGAATGGTACTATAATCTGAGAAACCTTTGATATTCTCTGGATTCCACCGATTACGACAAGTCCTACAAGGATTGCAAGAATAAATGCTGAGATGACGATGGCTATTGAGTAGTCATTTCCAAAGATTGATACTGTATTTGCCTTGTCAGGATCAAAGAAAGCCTGAACTGCAGAAGCAATACCATTTACCTGTGTAAATGTACCGATACCCATGAGACCTACGCATGCTCCGAAGAATGCAAATATCTTTGCAAGCCATTTCCACTTGTGACCCATACCATTCTCAATGTAGTAGAAAGGTCCTCCGAGAACGTGTCCATCCTCGTCAATCTTTCTGTACTTTACAGCAAGCAGTCCCTCTGAATACTTTGTTGCCATTCCGAAAAGCGCTGCTACCCACATCCAGAAAAGTGCTCCAGGACCACCGGCAAGGATACCTATAGCTGTTGCTACTCCTACGATGTTACCTGTACCGATAGTTGCTGAAAGTGCTGTACATAACGCGCCAAAGCTCGTCACCTCTCCTGTACCGTCTTCCTCATTCTTGATCATGAATCTCAGTGCCTTTGGCAGATGAACTATCTGAAGAAACTTAAGTCTGATCGTCAGATAGATTCCGCAGACGATGATGAGTATTATGAGTGGCAAGCCCCAGACAATATCATCAACTTTGCCTAAAAAGTTTGTGAATGCGTCCATGTTACTCCTCCTATTTTTTATTTATAATTCACAAGTGTAAATTATAGCATAAAAATTCTTAAATAAAAACGAAAAAACACGCATTTTCAAGTTTTTTCTTGTTTTTTGCGTGTTTTTTTGAATATTTATTTATTATATTACGAAATAACGCACATTTATATTCTTTACCGTCTCTTTGCCATATGTGGTTTGTCATTACTTCTTATAAGCATCCACACAAGTGAACTTACAAGAAGAAGTATTGGATAAAACAGATTTGGAATTATCTGGAATGCTGATATCTCATGTCCCAGCTCCGACACCGCTGATATTGCAACCAGCATCTGGGCACCGTAAGGAATGATTCCCTGGAATATGCATGAAAATGTATCAAGCAGCGACGCTGATCTCTTCGGGGATATACCATAATCCTCTGCCATCTCCTTTGCTATCGGATTCGCCATGACTATCGCGACCGTATTGTTGGCTGTGGCTATGTCCATGGCTCCAACCAGGAGTCCGATTCCAAGCTGGCCTCCCTTGTCACCTTTGAACACCTTCTTTATAGCTGAAAGCAGTGCCTCAAACCCGCCATACTCTCTGATGAGTGAACACATAGCTGCCACAAGTACAGCAACCATACTAGTCTCAAACATTCCTGCTGCACCGCTTCCCATATTCGTCAGGAGATCCACTGCTGCCGTCTGCCCTGTGGCAAGCATGATGATGGAGCCTGACACGATTCCAACTATCAGGACTACAAACACATTAAATCCCACTATTCCTCCTATGAGTACCAGAACATAAGGAATGATCTGTATCATATTGTAATCATGGTGTACTACTCCGCCTATCTCAGTATTGAATGACTTAACCAAGATTACTATGAGCGTCACAATCGCTGCAGGAAATGCTATCCAGAAGTTTGCCCTGAACTTATCTTTCATGGCACACCCCTGACCATTACATGCTGCTATGGTCGTATCCGATATGAACGACAGGTTATCTCCGAACATCGCACCGCCCATGATGGACGCCACACAGAGCGGCAGATTAAATCCTGACGCATCGGCAACTGCAACTCCTATAGGCGTCAGAAGTGTTATTGTTCCAACAGACGTTCCCATAGCTGTTGAGACAAAGCACGCTACAACGAACAAAACTGCCACGGAAAATCTCGCCGGAATGATACTCAGCATAAAGTATGCCACACTCTCGGCACTGCTCCGCCCCACGACTCCCACAAATATTCCCGCCGTCAGGAATATGAGCAGCATGGTTATAATATTTTTGTCTGTAAGTCCATTTGCCATGATCTGAAGCTTCTCATCAAAGCTTACCTTTCTGTTCTGCAGACATGCCACAAATATCGCCACCATAAAGGCAACCACTATTGGAATATTGTAAAATCCCATCGGGATCTTCAGCACGTACTCAAACAGTATTCCAAGTCCCAGATACAGGACAAGAAAGACGTATATCGGTATCAGTGCCGCACCATTTGACTTCTTCATAATTCTCCCTCTTCTTTCAATATTTTACCTAAATCGTATATCTTTTAATTGAACCTTTATTCTGCCATGGTATACAAGATACACCGCGTGGACTCCCTCTGGGAAATCCACTTTGTTCTCGCACCATCTCCACTCTGTCTCTGAGATATCTTCAGATACAGGTATATCTATTCTTCCGATACTCTCACTATCTTCTGTCACACATATGTCAAAGTATCCTTCTACATTCTCTGCCAGATCGTTTGCATCCTTGAGCTGCTCCTGATTCTCGCATCTCTCGTCTACCCTGACAGGTCCCTCATACACCACCTTGTTGGCATCCGTCTCATATCTGACATTCACGCCAAATGTACTGCTGCCCCCAAGCGCAAAATACTTATACCCTATGAGTGTTCCATCCTCTATCTCCGCAATAAATCTATCCTCACCCTTGTTCGTCACATTTGGGAATTCTATCGTGTATATACTGTTGGAGCCGTGCGGCATATGTCCATTTGTCAGGTTGCATGCTATCACCGCTGGATACGTGCCATTTGCCACAAGCGGTCCATTGTTCAGTCCGCAGCTCGTAACCTCCACCTGGTCTATGTGTCCATCCGCATCTATATATATCTTCTCAGCACAGGCCTGTCTGCTGTAGTCCGACTTGTGTGTAAGCCTATGATAGAACACGTACCACTGACCATCTATGCACTCTATACTTCCGTGCGTGGTTCCGGTCATATTCAGCTTGTTCTCGAAACTTCTTCCCTTATATCCCACATCGCCATTTGACACTATAGTACCGCCAAATGTAAATCCGTGATCCGGATAATCGCTCACCGCATAGCACAGCTCATGGTTCTGCCATGACGAATAAACAAAGTAGTATTTGTCTCCCACCTTTCTCATGGATGAACCCTCGAAAAATGGATGCTCCTCAAATGATGTTCCCTTCACGGCGTAAGGTATGATGTGCCTCGGTTCTTCCTTAACCGTCAGCATATCGTCCTCAAGCACCACCATGATCGGTCCCATGATGCTGTCATTGTAGCCAAGAATCTCCTCCTTTGTTCTTCCGAACATGGATACCTCATCGTCCAGCCTGCCATTTGTCAGGAAATCAGGCTCCTCCTCGTATCCGTACTGGGTTCCGTAGAATATCCTGATGGTTCCGTCATCATTCATGGCTGCCGGATCAAAGCAAATGTACTTCTTCATCACAGTGCCGTCCTTATACTGCACATGGCCAAGATATTCGTATTTGCCCGCCGGCGTATCGCACACAGCTACACTGATCGGCCCTG
>NZ_JBEHVV010000067.1:0-15236 GCF_040227395.1 Coprococcus sp. RTP21428st1_C9_RTP21428_210409 | reverse complement strand
GTCCTTATACTGCACATGGCCAAGATATTCGTATTTGCCCGCCGGCGTATCGCACACAGCTACACTGATCGGCCCTGTGTATCCGCCGTAACCGTAGTCACCACCCATACAATAATACAGATAATATCTGCCATCATTCCCCCTCACAACATCTGGCGCGTACATATACTTCAGCTCCGGGTATGCCGGATCCTGGCTCGCCCTGTATGTAACGCCCTCGCATCGCCAACTTGTCAGATCTTTTACCGGCGCGGAGTACACCACATAATCCTGCATACAGAACGTGTAACCGCCCTCCTTATCGTGAGATCCATAATGATAAACCCTGTCGCCCCATACATGCGGCTCGCCGTCCGGTATGTACTCATTCAGCGGCAAAAAGGGATTGTAAACCTGCCTGTTCATATATCTTCTCCTTCTTATATCATTTTTTTCTGTTCCCCTAAAACAATAAATCCCCAACATGATCCGCGTCATCTACAGACATGTTGGGTTCTCATATTTACAAGTATATTTAATAAAACTTTTTTAGTCAACAATCACTTATAAAAAAGGCTGCATCTGTTCGCAGAGTTTCTTCTCAAGCTCTATGAGTCTCTTCGTCTTATCCTTCGCCCTGTCATCCGCCGCCTTATATTCGTTTAGATATTTATTCAGCGACTTCACACCCATATTGCAGCCATCCGTCATAAGCTCCGCTATGGTATTGTCAGACTCATCCACTATGAGTTTCACATTTGTCTTGATCCAGGACATGCCCTTTGCTATTGGATTTGGATCCTTGCCATCGTCATTGTACTCATCCAGTAGTTTCTGTATCTCCTGTTTTATTGCGTTGTGCTCCTCCTTACATTCTATAAGTATCTTCTTCATTTTCGCCGCATGCACATACCCAAGCACCTCATCAATAGACGAAACACCCATCTTGATCCCGGCATCACATTCCCTGAGCAGCTTTATTGTGTCTGGTGATATCATCCCATATACCTCCTTAGCCTGTATATGAGTATGTTACCCGGTGTTTGAAAATTATATACTCTGCTAAACAATCCTTTTTGGAGAGTTTCCTCATATGTATAGACAAAGGTTGACACCCCACCCCATAATCTTTATACTGTTATTACAAACGTAGTATTAAAGGAGTATAATCTATGAAACACATTCCCCAGATTTCCGAAGCCGAATATGAAGTTATGAAGGTTATATGGAAATATGCCCCTATAAGCACAAATGACATTACTGACAAACTGTTGCAGACCACTTCATGGAATCCTAGGACTATCCAGACTCTCATCAAAAGACTTTCTGATAAGTCTGCCATCTCCTATGAGAAAAAGGGCCGCATGTTCGTCTACTCCCCTGTCATCAGTCAGGAGGAATATCGAAAACATGAAAGCTCATCTTTTCTAAAGAAGTTTTTCAATGGACACATATCCGACATGGTTTCTGCGTTTGTGGATAGTGATGAACTTAGTGCTGATGATATAAAGGAACTTCAAGACATATTAAATGGAAAAGGCACCGGGAGGAAATAAGGCTTGACTCAATTTTTCACACATTTTTTTATAAGCAATATATCCATAAGTTTATCTCTGCTGCTACTGATATTTGTTCGATTCATATTCAGAAAACAGCTAACATGTAACGGCAGATACAACACCATATATATTGTGCTGTTTCTTCTCGTAATTCCATTTATCCCTGTAAATAATTCATTTATATTCCAGGCCATAGGTTTCATACGATCATTATTTCACAGAAGTACTTCTGCCGAAAATACAGTTACTCCTGTGCCTATCAATACCAGCCCTTCATTGAATGTGAATTGGATGAACGACTTTGCTATATCTGTAAACAGTACATCTACAATATATCCAAAGCTCCTTTTTATTATATGGCTTTCCGGAGTTTGCATATTTTCCATCCGTTTAATAGTGTCAGGCATATCACTATACAAGCTGAAAAAATCTGCTGTTCCAGTCTCCGACGATACTGTCATATTGAATATATATTCGGAATGCCTTGAGCTCTGCAATGTGCGCAGATACAAACCGAAATTATATTCCTCCTCTGCTTTATCTGGAGCGGTCATTGTAGGTGTATTCCGCCCTGTTATATATATTCCACGGCAAATCAACGACTGCATATCCGATTACACAATAACCGACCTGAGACATATTTTGTTACATGAACTACAACATTTTAAACGCAGAGACAATGCCGTGAATATGTTTATCTGCATATTCTGCATACTGTATTGGTTCAATCCTGTTGTTATATACACATTACATACAGCAAGACATGACAGAGAAAAAGCATGTGACAATGATGTATTGCAGTGCCTCGGTCAAAACTATGCCGCGAAGTATGGGCAGACCATCCTCCGTGCGGCTGCAAGCAGATCCAGTAATTCATCATCGGTATCATTCAAGAGCAAAAGCAGGAAAAAATTACTTAAAACAAGGCTTCATCTTATTGTTAATTTCAACCCTGTCACCAACAGAGAAAAACGGAAATGTATATATGCATTTTCAATTATCATATTGCTGATGACTGTATGTGCGCCATTATCTGTATATGCTCTGGATGATACACAATACAAGGATTTTGCCCCGGTGAATCTGGAATCCATGGATCTATCCAGTTACTTTTCTGACTACAACGGCTGTTTTGCTCTGTACGACAAGGGAAATGATAAATGGTATATCTATAACCAGGACAAAGCCCTATGCCGCACTTCACCGGATTCTACATATAAAATATATGACGCAGTGATGGCTCTTGAACATGGCATCATAACTTCCGACAACTCATTTATGCGCTGGGATGGGAGCACTTACCCTTTTGATGCCTGGAACACAGATCAGACACTTCGATCTGCCATGACCGGATCTGTAAACTGGTATTTTGACAATCTGGATGCAGCTATGGACCACACAGATGTGAAAAATTTTCTCAGTCTTATTGAATATGGAAATCAGAATATCAATTCAGTTCAGAACTGTTACTGGCTGGAATCCTCTCTGACTATATCCCCGGTAGAGCAGGTAGAACTGCTATGTCACCTGAAAAATAATGATTGGAAGCTGTCTAAGACAAATGTGGATACAGTCATAGAGTCCATGTTTATTGCAAACTCAGATGGAAAAAGTCTGTATGGCAAGACAGGTACCGGCAGAGTTGATGATATAAATATAAACGGCTGGTTCGTCGGATTCATTACATCTAATGATAATGATTACTTTTTCGCCACGAATATATCACTTTCTGAAAATGACAATCAGTTTTTATCAGCGGACGGACTTTCCGCATCGAAGATCTCTCTGTCAATACTGCGTGATCTTGGGATATACGCCTATGAATATCAGTCAGAATAAACCGGTATGTCACATTCCATCTTCTCTATATGATTTGACATATATTTGAAAGTACCATCTTCTTCCGGTTTTACTGTAAGTGTATTTCTAAATGCAATGTCCGATCCCTTGTCAGCCCACACCGCATCAACAATAAGCGAAACAGTTCCATCATCGTTGTAGATATAGTCCACAACCTCTCCGAATGGTGGATACTGTTTTCCTAGAATGACCTGATATCTGTACGAATTTTTTTCTGAATTGTAATCACAATTATCCCTCAGCTCCGTCACAGTGACAGGGAACATTGACAACATAACAGACTCATATTTGTCTGCATCTATCCATCCACCATCAGGTTTCAGATTTTCACCAGTGTACAGTCTGTATATATCATCAAACATACACGGCACAAGTATATCTGATGCATTTGACTCATCCCAATCGATAACAAGCATATTGTAATTCACATAACTAAGCCCATACACATATTTTCTTGTCAATTTCCTGCATTCATCCGTCAACGGACTGACTCTGAAATACTCCTTCAGCCCACCATGGGCTATTATATTTGAGTATGTATATATAAAGTAGCCTTTTTCTGTGAGTTTCATATCTTTTAAATCCCGTATGCCAGTCGCTATAAATTTCCAGTCACGATTCTCGTACTTTGCTGTGTTGAAAATCATCTGTATCCGGCTGTCATCATACGCAAATGTCATCTCTGTCACGCTTGCATCCCTGTTTACCCTATATACGCAAATGTAATCACGCTCTCCACCATCTGTATAATTTCTATAAAAAGACTGAAATAGCTGATAATTATACATATTGGTATCATCAGAAAAACAAATCAGTCCACTGCTTCCTAAGATATCTACTGCACCATATATTAAATCACTATTATCCGAAATATCTTCATCCTCATACAACTTTCTTATGGCATCTGACTGCAATATTCCTATTATATTTACTTTTACATTCTCCATTTCGTCATCGGATAACAGACTATCATCAATAACATTTCCATTCTGATTTATTGTGATGGTCTTATCTCCGTAGTGCTCCTGCCACTCTTTATCAGAAAGCCTGTCTCTGTACCAATATATCCCCTCTTTGCCCATCGTCAGAACATCATTTGACACATACTCAAATCCATCATTTTCTTTCTCCTTTATTGTAACTTTATGTGTAAATAATCTGCCACTCTCATCCTTCTCCGAAACAGCATTTACTATGAGGGTTATTGTTCCGTCAGCATTATACTCAGCATCCACTACCTCTGGAAATGGAACCAATGGTGTCACACTGTGATCAAACATCCCCCTCGTTCTGTACTGATACATTTGTCTGGATACATCATATACATTAACATGCTGAAGTACATCTGTAGACACAGGCAAATACTCCTGAAACACCTTCTCGTATAACTCTTCTTCTATCATATATGTAACCCCCTCGTCCGAATAGGGACTGGACACACCATATTTCATTTTGTAAAGTGCTTCATAGATATCATAATAATTTATTTTGTTCATATCTGATTCATCCCAGTTTGTGGTAAATAAATTATTTGAATCATATCCAATCGTCTTGATATACTTTCTGTTAAGTACCCTTAACTTCTCATCCAGAGGCTCAACTCGTAATGCCGTATACGCAGAATCTCCGTCATATCCTCCCATCCTGTACCTCTCAAAAAATAGATATCCGTCTGTGTATTTCCATGTATAGGCCTTATAGTTTTCTTCATTTTTCTCAACAAAACAGTTATTCTCCCACACATAGAATCGCCTGGTTATCATAACATTGTTACCGCCTGATTTAAAATCAAACCTTACAAAGGACTTATCATACATGACCTGCAGTATTGTACATCCTGCATCTCTGTTTTCAGCCACCTCTGATAAAAACATCTCCGCATTCTCTGCATTTGCCATATTGATCTGATTCTCCACATCCACAGCTATGTACCCCTTACTTCCCATCGATTCTATTACGGTCCTAGTCTGATTCAGTTTTTCTTCCTCGGTCTTGCATTTCATATCCTGACAAGATGAATATATATCATCCAAATCTGCAATAAACTGATTTTCATCAGATATACTAAAATCAATAACTGTCCGCTCTGCGTCTGCCACTGCATTTTTATTGGAACAACTGCATAACAATATGGCTACGCCAACCAAAAGTAGCATACAATATAACTTCTTGTATATATTACACACGTAGTATTTCAAGATAAAAAAATATAAGTTCATCATATCAAAACTCCTTTATAATAAATATTACATTTGTAGTATTTATTATAAAGGAGTTTATTGCTGTGTCAATACTAATTACTTATAACTTCGCCCTGCGATTAAGTAACTCCCGGCAACACAGAGGAATGCCATTGTGGTTATCTGCTATCCTGCGCCTGAACTGATTTATGACATAAGGTTTCTCAACACCAAGAGCGCCAAGCACCATAAGTTCTCCTGTGATCGCACCGCATGTCAAGCCACATTCATTGCAAAATCAATACATTTTGCTGCAAAGAATATATGGATAAAGAAAACATCACAAGAAATGCACTCGCCATAGCTATTAACAATATGCTTTGTTTTAAAATGCAATCCCGGTGATATAATAAGATACAAAAATTGACATAATCAAAGCCTTCCCCATAAAATATAGAGAACAAAAGCCCTGCACTATATTCTGCAAGGTTTCTGTTCTCTATGTTTTTTTACTATATTCTCACTCTTAAAAATCAACCAGCATTTCTGCAATTTCCTCATCATCAAGATCAGGATTTTCTTCAATTAAATCCATGACTTTGATAACGAATGATTCTGAAACACCAAGGAAATCACTTGTAGCTGCAACTTTGTCTCTGGTTATCTTTCGAATCAGAAACACCTGTTTTTTCATTTCGCCAAGTTCTACATTTTCCCTGTCTCTCATCTGTAATGTCATGTATTCCCGCCTCCATTTTTCACTGTTTTTTACATTCTGAACTTCATTGTCCAACGATCGTGCAAGCTCACCTCTTGGAGCTTGACCGCCAATGTATTTCAGCAAGTTTTTCAGATCATCACTCACATCATCAGCTATTCCATTAGTGTTGAGAACAATAACTGTGGTATCATCCCCAAACTCCAATCCAGCGACTTCTCTGCATGTCCTTGTGAATGTGTAGATATGCCTTCCAAAACCAAACTCATCATAATCACAGATAAATATAATAAAACTCTTCTTAAGCTTATTGTATGAACTGCCTTTTTCGATAATGTTCAAATCAATCATCGCCTGATAATATCTGATTCTTTTGGGAAGATTTTTCTTGTTTGTAGCCTGCATTTCTATATTATATACTGTGTTCATATCATCTTCAACATATACATCCAGTCGAACTCCTTTTGAGCTGTACGTCTTCTCAATTACCTTTTCAACATCTGTGTATTCAATTTTTCTGATTTTGATTCCCAATATACATTCAAGCAGTGTCTTACACTGTTTCTCGTTCCTCATTACAGCGCCGAATATAAAGTTGTCCTTAATCGTGAGCTTATCAAACTCTTTTTCTTTTGTCTTTATTATTTTGTCCTCCATATGTAATATTTTGCCTCTCCAAGCACAATCACATATAGATATTTATTATTATATGAATAATTCTATAAAAATCAATCTAACAATAATAAAAATAAAACTTAGCCTATATAAAGAATGGGCATCTCTCCCCAATGCACTGCGCATTCATATCACTATACTCACATTGCCTATGCTCATACTGTAACGCCATACCATAATGGCTGTTCACATACTCTATTCCATTCTTGAATGCTATCATCGCATCCCGTTTGCAGCATCTCGGACCATTTATAGTTCCAAGCTCACCAATGGCCGCTGATGTATACTGCATGTGATCTCCCCATGTGCCATCAGCGGATAGTGGTCCAGTGCCGTCAATTATGGCAAGTGCCGCACCTATGGATGTTATAGCACCGCAAATTCCCCATAAGCCACACATCGCCCCCGGCATGCGCAACCCCTCGGACATGAGTTTATCCAGAGCAACATCAATGTCTATGTTTCCACCTGCATTTTTATATGCCACCAGCAGACTTGCACCGTCAAGTATATGGTGCTCCGGGCCATGCATACTCACATAGTCTTTGGCAGCAATATTTCTAAATATAGTGACAGGATTTGTTCCCTGTTCCCGTTTTATATCCCTTATGATGTATTCAGCTTTTTCTCTTATTGTCATCATATATTTCACCTCAACTGAAAGTTCTCCATTAAAATATCTTATCTTTATTCCAATGGCGCGTCTCCTCCAATTTGTTTCTTCAACTTCAATATATTATTTTCGATTTCTTTTATCACTTTCTTAAATGTCTCATCATCACAGCCAGTCGGATCTTCCAGTCCCCAGTTGTCATCAAATGGTCTTCCGATAAACGGACATCCGACATTACATCCCATAGAAATCACAATATCCGGTTCAGGTATATCACTGATCAGCTTGCTATACTGTCCGTTTTCTTCCATATCTATCCCATATAATTCCTTCATGATCCGAACTGCATCCTGATTGATCTGTGGTTTCGTCTCCGTTCCCGCCGAATAGCTTTCAAATACATCGTATGCCAGATATTTCCCGAGAGCCTCGGCAATCTGACTCCTACAGGAATTGTGAACACAGATAAATGCAACCCTCTTTTTTCTCATAAAAGCTTCCTCCAACTCTACGTTCAACCTTCATTACTTTCCACCAGTTCATCTATCAGCTCTATGGCCTCCCTGATCATGCCGTCGCAGTGCACTTTCTTGATTCCGCCATTTTGGGCATTTGCCTTTAAAAGATCGGCACAATCGGTCATGCCGTTGTGGTTATCTGCTATCCTGCGCCTGAACTGATTTATGACATAAGGATTCTCAACGCCAAGAGCGCCAAGCACCATAAGTCCTCTTGTGATCGCACCGCATGTCAAGCCACACTTCATGCCACCGCCGAAATTGGAACTGAGCTTCGCCGCCATGTCACCGGTAATTCCAAGTTCTTCTGCATAAGCTCTCAGAATTGTCTGCGCACAGTTGCTCACCATTGGATTTTCATTTCTTATGCTCATTGCTTTTTCTATATGTTTGTTCATCTCATATTTCTCCGTTCCTGTTTATTGCCCTCATATCACGGGAAACTTCAGCTGCATCCCTATACTTTCCCTGTGCAGCATGCTCACGAGACTTCTCTAACTTTTCAAGAATTTCATTCTCTGTCATTTTTTCATATGGATTTTTACTTATCCTCTTTATTTCAAACGGAAAGCCATTTGCAGCCAGTGCCTGCGTTAAAAAAATACGAATTGCTGTTGTTGTATCCGTACCTAAATCCCTAAACAATTCATCTGATTTTACTTTTAATTCATCATCCACTCTAACTTGAATCGTACTTGCCATTTGCTCAACCTCCTAATCACTCAATTCTCTTTATAATATAACAAAAAAGCGCCGTATTGCTACGACGCTTTTGTCTTGCTCGGAAGATGGAGCAAGGGAGCGCTATTCAATTATCTGTTGTACTTTTTCTTTCTGCTTACTGCCGTTGTTCCAATTGCTGCACAGCCGCTGACAAACAGCAATGCAAGCCACAAAGCAAGATTGCTTGTGTCACCGGTCTGCGGAGATTTGGAATCGTCCTTCAGCTTTGCCGTTACAGTGTCGGCTTTTTTGATTTCCTTTGTACCGCCCTTGTCGCTGAAATACTTGCCACAGCCTTCGCAGTACCAGTACTCGATATTGCCCTCGGTGGTCTTTGTCGCCGTCTTTGCCGGGAAGTGCTTTAAGTTGGTGTGGTTCTTCGGATCAAGCTCACCATATTCCGCACCGCAGACCTCGACTGCATGAAATTACCATTATGAACGAACCCGAAATCCGTATACAACTTAACCCCCATGTCAGATGCCGTGATCTGTATCGTTTCACATCCATAATCCCTTGCATCATTTACAACGCGGGATAACAGTTCCTTTGCAATGCCCTTTCTTCTATAATTAGGGTTGGTAAACATACTGGAGAGCAACCCTATTCTTCCACTTGGACATCCAAAATAAGGCGGTTTCTCCACAAATGACATACCGCTTGTCCCTATAATATCATCCCCGTCAAAAGCCAGCCATGATACAAATGTTCCGTCTGCCATATGGCGGGTATAATAATCCTTAAGCGCTGGCACCAGGTCTATCTCTTCTTTTGCGCCCTCTTCCCTGAGTTGATTTATTCTCATATTTATAAATGTATCAAGTTCATTTTCTGTAAGTCTTCTGTAGTCTGTTTTCATTTACTTGCATCCTCCATTTCAGAATCCCTTTTTCCTCCAGGATAGGTAAACACGTTGTTCTTGTTATATTTATTCACTCTCCACCAGTTCATCTATCAGCTCTATGGCCTCTCTTATCATGCCATCACAGTGCACTTTCTTGATTCCACCCTTTTGGGCATTTGCCTTTAACAGATCGGCACAATCGGTCATGCCATTGTGGTTATCTGCTATCCTGCGCCTGAACTGATTTATCACGTATGGATTCTCAACACCCAGAGCGCCAAGTACCATAAGCCCTCCTGTGATCGCACCGCAGGTTGAACCACACTTCATACCTCCACCGAAATTAGCACTGAGCTTTGCCGCCATATCTCCTGTTATTCCGAGTTCGTCCGCGTAAGCCCGCAGAATGGTCTGCGCACAGTTATTGACCATCGGTGTCTCGTTTCTTATCTCCATAGCTTTTTCTACGTGTTTATTCATTGCTGTTTCCTCCAATCCATGAACCTAATTCCTATTATATCATTATACATTATTTGTGATAATATCAAGTTTTTGATGCTTGTATTTATTTCATCCAAATCTATTCTATTAGTGACAATATTGTATCTTTCAATTGTAAAATCTCTTCCTTAAATAAAAATTTTTAGTTATACAAAAGAAATCCAGGAAAGACATATATCCTCCCTGGATCAATTACTCCTGAAAAATTTTTCATTTCCCTCACTCACTGATAATCTTCCTGCTGCACAGATACGTTATAAGGAAATATCCGCCATATATGATTACCACGATGGCAG
Source organism: Coprococcus sp. RTP21428st1_C9_RTP21428_210409 (assembly GCF_040227395.1). Taxonomy (NCBI): domain Bacteria; kingdom Bacillati; phylum Bacillota; class Clostridia; order Lachnospirales; family Lachnospiraceae; genus Coprococcus; species Coprococcus sp. RTP21428st1_C9_RTP21428_210409. The sequence continues at coordinate 4,770 of NZ_JBEHVV010000067.1, read as the reverse complement.
CCGTGATTCCGATAGCACCTGCTATATCATACGCTCCCATAGTGTCAAGGATCTTCGTGCTGACCATCATTCCAAATACCGAATGAACTATGGCGAGAGCAAGTGGGAATACGAAGAATAGTCCCATCTGCGAGAAAAGGGCCTTGTTGATCATGTGCTGATCCACGCCAAGCTTTCTGAGCATCTTGTATCTCTCTATGTTGTCTGTACTCTCTGAGAGCTCTTTGAGTGCGAGGATGGCTGCACCGGATATGAGGAATATGAGTCCGATATACATTCCTATAAAGGATGCGATGGCTCCGGCTCCCACGCTGGCTGCCTTAACACTATCCTTAGTGTTTACTGTGATAAGTCCGCAGATCACATCCTTATTCGATACCTTCTTGATAATCGTATCACTATCCTGTATGGCATCTCTGTCCTGATCGGCATACTTTCCGATGAAGTACTCCCTGGCAAACTGTACACCTTCAACAGCTGAATCAGGCACAATAAACACACCTGTGTTGATCGGCTGTGTCGCGAGCTCTATATCTCCGTCTATACAATATGTGATAACCGGCTTAAGCGTCTTGCCATATACCTCTATCTCTTTTCCCTCCTGAAGTCTCTCGTCACGGAGCTCCACGAACATTCTATAATTTGCCAGGATTGCATACTCGTCATCGGCAAGCTGGATCTCCGCTTTGTCATAAATCTTTGCCACCTTGTTGTAGTCAGACTGTGACATGATCTCCTCCGTTCCCTCAAAGCTAGACAAAGCGTTTACATCTATTCCAAGAGAATCAATCAGAGCCTCATCTCCCAGATAGTTTCTGATTGTAAGTGTAGGACATGTATATGTGTGTACGTCAACGTAATCTGAGAAGTATGATCCAAGATCCACATTATTTTCACTATATACATCTTCTATGCTCTTTCCATCAGTCACCTCAGGTTTCTTCAAAAGATCATTTGTCTCGCTGTCATTACCCATCTCGTCTTCGTCATAATAGATTGAATCACTGCTCTGGGTTTTCGATATACTCACATCCGCTCTTGCGTACTTTGCAATGCCCTCATTTAAGGAATTCTTCACTGCAAGCGCTGATGAAAGCACACATATTGTCACAAAAAGCATCAGACAGATGACTGATATTGAAAGTACATTTGTGTTGACACGGCTGCTCATCTGTCTGACGACAAATGTATTGAGTCCCTTATAGTACACATTCTTCATGGATGACACGATCCTGAAGAGCATTCCGGATACCGACCAGAAGAAGAGCACCGTTGCAACGCATCCGACCACGATCCACTTGTAGAGATCGTTCATGTACATGTCATTTATATCGGTAATCACCGCATGATAAGCATATCCAAGTGATACAGCTGATATCAGGAACACGATAACTGATACCCATGGATTCTTTATCTTGACGTTCTCAGATTTTCTTCCATTCTGGAAAAGGTCGATGAGCTTACATTTGCTGATGATAAATGTGTTGAAGATTATAACCACCACATATATGATTGCAAAACACAGACAGGTCTTGGCAAATGCGCTGCCGGAGAATACAAAGCTGTATGATGACATATCTACATCGAACATGTTTGCAACAAGTACACTTGTGAGCTGTGAGATTCCTATTCCGGCAAGAAGTCCTATCACAAGTGATACAAGTCCGATGATAAGTGTCTCTATGAAAAGCATTGTGGACACCTTGCGTTTTCCCATTCCAAGGATGAGGTACAGACCAAATTCTTTGTTACGCCTCTTCATCAGGAAACGGCTTGCATATATGATGAGAAATCCGAGCACAAATGCGATGAACACACTGACACCCGCGATTATCTTGCTCATGAGCTGCACGACCTGTCTTGTGTCAGCCGATATCCGGAGCATGGCGGTCTGCGTCTCTATGGCATTGAACACATAGAAGATTGCAACACCGAGTACCAGAGTGAAGAAATATATGGCATAGTCCTTTATACTCTTCTTCATATTTGATACGGAAAGCTTAAAGAGCGTCATTCAGATCACCTCCAAGCAGTGTCACGACATCTATGATCTTATTGAAAAATTCTTTTCTTGTATCTCCTCCTCTTCTGAGCTCGTGGAACACCTTGCCATCCTTGATGAAAAGTATCCTGCCTGCATAGCTGGCTGTAAATGAATCGTGTGTTACCATGAGTATCGTTGTCATGAGATCCTCATTTAGATGCTTAAGTCTCTCAAGCAACAGCTTTGCCGACTTGGAATCGAGTGCTCCCGTAGGCTCATCTGCAAGCACAAGCTTTGGATCAGTGATGATTGCTCTTGCAGATGCTACTCTCTGCTTCTGACCGCCCGACATCTGGTACGGATACTTCTTCAGAACACTCTCGATCTCAAGCTCCTTTGCAACAGCCCTGACCTTCGCATCTATCTGTTTTGCAGGCACATTCTGTATTGAAAGTGCCAACGCAACATTCTCATACGCCGTGAGTGTGTCAAGAAGGTTGAAATCCTGAAATATAAATCCAAGCTCCTCTCTTCTGAACTCGTTAAGCTTGTTGCCCTTGAGTGTTGTGATATCCTTGCCGCCCACATAGATGTGTCCGCTGCTAACCTTATCTATAGTTGAAATGCAATTGAGCAGTGTCGTCTTACCGCTTCCGGATGCACCCATGATAGCTACGAACTCTCCTGCCTCCACATCGAATGATATTCCATCTATGGCCTTTGTCATATTGGATTTGTTTCCATAATACTTCTCAATGTTGTCAATCTTTAATATTGTTTCCATTGAAATGCCTCCTCAAATGTTTGTTTATTACTGCTCTCACCATTGAACATATTTGCAGTTTACACATTTTGAAAGCAATTGTCCTTTTTTCATTATTACCTAACATTACAATTCTGTAACCTTGGGGACGCTCACCCGATCTGGTATCCCACTATCGCAAAACTCAATTTTTATATCATCCAATCTTGTATATATCATTATGTCCAAATACTATACTCACATCTGTGTATTCATCCACCTTTGACGTTATATCCAGCTTATGTCCCAGCTGCCTGCACAGATTGTCTATTATATAAAGGCCCATACCTGTGGATTTCGCATGTTTCCGCCCATTTTCCCCGGTAAATGATTTCCTGCACACAAGTGGAATATCAGACTGTGGTATACCTATTCCATTGTCCTTTATGTGCAGAGCCTTGCCGTCACCCAACGGTTCAGTCCAGATCTCTATAGTCTTTTCCTGTCCTCGGTCTATATACTTGATACTGTTGCTCACGATCTGATTTACCATAAACTCAAGCCATTTTGAATCCGTCACAACACATTCATCCACATCATGAACATTCAGCGATATGTCACCATCAAGCAGCACATCCTTGTTCTTCACAGCCACCCTTCCGATGACACTCTTAAGATTTGTCTCGGCAAATCTGTAATCTGCCGATGCATGCTCCGCCCTCACATAGTAGAGGACCTGATCCGCATACGCGTCAAGCCTTGCGACCTGTTCCTCGTATTTTCTCGGGATCACATCCCTGTTGTTGTGGCACATGAGCACCAGACTGGCTATCGGAAGCTTGATCTCGTGAACCCAGATCTCTATAAAGTCCTTGAAATCTTCCACGCTGTCCCTGTACTTTCTCACATTCTCAGTCATGGACTTGTTGATGTCGTACATAGCTGAATACACCAGCTTGCCCTCGTAGAAGTCAGGCTCGTCCAAAGTGTCAAGTATGAGATACTTCTGATCCAATTCATCCAGATGTCCAACCAGACTGTTGTAGAACTTATATTCTCTCAGATAATCGAAAGCGATAACCGAGACGACAAATATCACAGCCACGATGACGAACATAATTCTCATCTGTAACTGTGAGTGAAATGCCATCATGAGCAGATATGTGAATATCACAAATCCCGCATATCCCGCAATTATTCCAAGTTTGTCCTTTATATACAAGCCAAATTTCATTTTGCCAAATTACTCCAATCTTTTGTCGCTGTAAATGATATATAATCCCACTTACCTGTCATACAAGTCGGTATCCCTGCTTCTTCCTGGTCTCTATGGCATCATCATATCCAAGATCCGCCAGTTTCCCCCTGAGCCTGCTTATATTTACTGTGAGCGCATTGTCATTTACAAACTCGTCATTGTCCCACAGGTCCGTCATGATCTCATCCCTCGACACTATCTTTTCCCTGTTGGCAAGCAGCAACTGGAATATGATCATCTCATTCTTGGTGAGAACCATCTCCTGATCACCTTTGCTGATTGTCCCCTTGCTGAAGTTGACCTCCGCATCTCTGTATGATGCCGTATTCTGGCTGCCCTCCATGCGCTTGAGCACCGCCGCTATCCTAAGCAGAAGTATCGTTGGATTGTATGGCTTTGTTATATAATCATCCGCGCCATAACTCATGGACAGCACCTCATCCATCTCGGAAGTCCTGCTTGTAACCATGATGATAGGCACATCAGATTCCTTTCGTATCTCCTTCACAAGGTTTCTGCCGTTAATCCTCGGGATATTGATATCCATGAGCACTAGATTCGGTGCCGCTTTCAATATATCGTCCTTTGTATTGTCAAAGTTCTTAAGGCTCTCAGCCTCATAGCCCTCATTCTCAAGTATCTGCACTAGCTCATCACAGATGCTCCCGTCATCTTCCACCACAAATATCTTTTTCACGTTTATTCCTCCTTAAGTGGCATGTCCACCAGCATCCTCGCCCTGTTGTAAACATTCAGCTTTGAACCACTGGAATCCACATCACAGCT
>NZ_JBEHVV010000066.1:0-15325 GCF_040227395.1 Coprococcus sp. RTP21428st1_C9_RTP21428_210409 | reverse complement strand
AGTGTACACAGCGCGCTGATCATATCTATATCTGAGTAAAGACCTACGCCAAATGTTGCAGCGAAGAATGAAAGTGCGCTGACAACTATGGACTGTACTGACTCCTGGCATGCTGTTGCCACGGCGTCAAACTTTCTGTATCCGTTCAGTCTGTTTCTCTTGTACTTCGTTGTCATCAGTATGGCGTAATCAACCGTCGCGCCGAGCTGGATAGTACCGATAACTATTGAAGCTATGAACGGTATCTCTGTTCCGGTGAAGCAAGGGATACCCATGTTGATGAATATCGCAAACTCTATGACTGCCACAAGTACGATTGGCAGTGATATTGAACCGAATACACAGAGGATGATGATGAATATCGCTCCGATGGATACTGTACTTACAGATGCGAAATCCTTATCTGTTATAGTGATAAGATCCTTTGTACAAGGAGCCTCACCAACCAGCATGTTCTTCTCGTTGTATGAATCGATGGTATTATTGATCTCTGTACACTGATTGTTAACCTCATCTGAAGCAACCTCATACTCTGATCCGACGAGTATCAACTGCCAGTCATCGCTCTTGAGCGCCTCTGTGACATCTGAAGGTATGAAGTCGGTTGGAATACCTGCTCCAATGATGCTGTCAAGTCCGAGACAGAACTTAACTCCATCGATGTTCTCGATATCTGACATCATGTTTCTTGTGTCCTTGTCACTCTGATCATTTGTGACAAGTATCATATGTGTTGAATTCATGTTGAATACCTCAGCCAGCTCTGTGTTGGCCTGAACACTCTCCAGACTGTCTGGAAGTGATGAATCCAGCTTGTAATAAACCTTTGTATGATTGTATCCGTATATTGCAGGGATCAGGATGATCACGAACAATACAAGGAATACTTTGTAGTGCTTAGCTATGAATTTTCCTACTCCCTTGAACTCTGGAAGTATTACTCTGTGTGTTGTCTTCTCTATCGCCTTGTCAAATACAAGGATGAGTGATGGAAGTATCGTTACACATGCGATAACTCCGAGTACGACACCCTTTGCCATGACGATACCAAGGTCAAGTCCGAGGGTAAAGCTCATGAAGCACAGTGCAACGAATCCGGCAACTGTTGTTATGGAACTTCCCACAACTGATGATATTGTCTCTGCGATGGCGTGTGCCATAGCCTCTTTCTTATCCGTGTATTCCTTCTGCTGTGCCTTGTAGCTGTGCCACAGGAATATGGAGTAATCCATTGTAACTCCGAGCTGAAGTACCGCAGCCAGCGCCTTTGTTATGTATGATACCTGACCCATGAGGATATTTGATCCAAGGTTGTACACGATCGCCATTCCTATACTTGCAAGGAAGAGTACCGGGATCATGATAGAGTCCATTGTGATCGCCAGGATGATACTACTCAGGATAACCGCTATAAGTACGTATATCGGGGTTTCCTTCTCTGACAGCTTCTTGGTATCGACGACAACCGCTGACATACCGGACAGGAAGCACTGCTTGTTTGATATGCTTCTTATCTCCTCGATGGCATCCATTGTGCCGTCCGCCGATGTGGTATCATCAAATATGATGGCCATCATGGTGGCATTCTTTTCGTCATTATTAAATGCATCATAAAGGCTTTCAGGAAGCATATCCTTTGGTACTGACAGGTCTGCAAAGCTGTCATACCATATAACCTTTGATACATGGTCTACTTTTTCAATCTTTGATTTCAGTGCGGATACATCTTTGTCTTCCATCCCCTCTACCACATACAGCGAGAAGGCTCCTGTACCGAACTGGTCAACCAGTATATCCTGACCTTCCATGGTCTCGATATCCTTCGGAAGATATGACAGAATATCGTAGTTTACCCTGGTCTTGATATAACCGTATGCCGCTGGTATGAGAAGAACTAAGCTGAGAATCAGTATTACGACCCTCGCACTTACTATCTTTTCTCCTAGTTTTAACATAGCCATAACATCTCCTTTTTCTATTCTGTGGTGGATTATACAACCTGATATTTCTTAAATAAACTACCCAAAATACGAAAACGTTTACATTTTGTTACAAATATGCTAATCTGTAACAAACGTTTGAACACATATTCAAAATTGATTATAAACAAATTATAAACTGAGGGAGGTTTGGGAAAGTGCCTAATCCAAGCGAGGAAAAGACTGAAGATAAAATTATCAAAAGCTTCAAAAAGCTTGTAAACGAATATTCCTTTGATAAGATCACTGTCACGATGATCGCTGAAGACGTTGGAATATCAAGACCGATATTCTACAGACATTTTAAAGACAAATATGAGCTGATGGATTACATGCTCTACAATGAGGTGACCAAGGAACTGGAGGTACTGCTTGAGCACAACATGATCCTTGAGGCCATAAAATATCTCTTCACACACATTATTAATGAAGCGAAGCTTTACAGAAAGCTTTTTGAGACAACCGGGCAGAACAGCTTTGAGCAGGTCATGATCGAACAGTTCACCAGTTTCTTCAAGGAACACCTGAAGATATTTGACACGGATCAGATTCCTGACAATCCTATGCTGTCTCCTCTTATTATATGTAAGTATCTGGTAATGGGTCTCACCGTTGCCATCAAGGGATACCTGAACAGCCCGGAGATCACGAGTATCAACGTGGATCAGGCTGTGGAGGCTTATTACTTCCTGGTGTCACACTCCATATTCGAGCTCACCAAGGAGGACTTCAGACCAAAGCTGTTCCAGGCGGTGGATCGAAATTACATTACGCTGCCTTCCAAGAATTAACTGCCGGACGCCCATGGGTGCTGAGACGGACGCCCATAGGTGCTGACGAGGGATTGTGCCCATCCGGGAAAGCGCAAAAAGCCTACACGGTGGTGTAGGCTTTTTATTATGCTTTCCCGGAGGTAATCTACTTTTTCGTTAACACCTATGGGCTGGTTTTTTATAACATTAAATTACACTATATGTCATTTAATATTTTCATAATTATACAATTCCTCCTTATTCCTTCTTTTCCATTTACTTCTATGTTTTCGCTGCATGATGCATTCTGATTTTACTTCCGGCAGTTATTGGAAGCATGTGGAATTACAAAACTTGAAAATACAGGTTGCCAGTTACATATACATACGTCCTTATACCTCTTATCATTTAGCCTCTGACTGTAATCTGGCTTGATATATCTCGTTATTTCGGATGATCTCGTCAGCGGTGCACGGCATGTAGTTGTTGATCATGCAGCCTACATTGTAAGCACGTCCCTGGCCGGTCATGAAGCTGTACACTTCAGGACTGCTCTTGTGGATATGTCCATAGAAATGGTATGCCCCGCTTTTCTTCTTATTCCACTCAGCTATCGGAAAGTGACACATAACTATCAGCTTACCTCTGTCGCTCACATAGTCCATCTTCTGTATATCGTCGAAGTAGGACTGCAGCTTCTCACTTCCCATTATTACCTGATCGTGATTGCCAAGGATGAGGCGCTTGTGTCCTTTAAGTCTTGCAAGGATCGGCTCCGGATCTTTCAATTTAAAGCAGAAATCCCCGAGAATATACACTGTATCATTCTTTCCTACCCTGCTGTTCCAGTTATGTATCATTCCATCAGCCATATCATCCACATCTGTAAATGGTCTCTCATCAAATTTTATAGCATTTGCATGTCCAAAATGAAGATCTGACGTATAAAATATCATACAATATCACCTCTCATTCCTACTCAGCGTACCATGTAAATATATGCAGCAGCCTGGATAATTTTCTATGTCTGGCTGCTGCCATGATATAACATAACCCGTCAAACATTCACCGTGTTATCTCTTATGATCACCTATATCAGGCTATCGCCTTCCGCCTGCTTCATGTCATTATAAAACCATCTTCTAAGCGTGCATATATCCCTCGGAACATTTGCGGGATCCTCTGTATCGTGAAGCTTTCTCACCCACGCATAGTACTCATTTGCAAGAGGGGTGGTGAGTGCCGATGTCTTCTTGATATATCCGTTTCTGATAGCCTCATAGGATATTGTCCTCATAAACTTCCAGAAATTGTAGTATGCAAGCTTGAGCTTTGTCATATATCCGGCGCTGTCCTCGATGACAAACCCCTCTATGACTCTGCCGTTATACTCGTAATCATCCTCAAGGATATCATAATACCAGTCATAGAACTCCTGCCAGGTTGCAAGCTCGCAAGCCTTCTTCTTTGGTGTCAGGCCGAACCGGTGGGCTGTATCACACATCGCATCGTAATCATACTTTGCATAGTTTATCTGGTTGTAAACTATATCAAGCAGATACAGATTGCTCTCCGGGTACTCTATGATGTGAGGATCATGCTTCATATCAACACACTCAAATACAAATGTCACATTGTTGTCCTTCGCAAACCGCTTCATATTCTCTATATTCTCCGGTGTCACCTTCTCATATATCATATCCTTCAGCCAGCCGGCGGATGGTCCCTCTATGGTGGATTTGCTCGCTATCAACAGATCGTCGTTGTACTCATCGTAGCTCACGAGTCCCAGGAAACCGTTCTCCTCGACATAGGCAGTCACCGGAAACTGCAGCTTATTCTGCAGCATATCAAACTTTGTCTCAGGGCGCTCATTGATATTAAAGAACTTGTCATACGCCCTCGCTGCGACTCTTCCCTTGAATGTGTCAATGTACAAGCCCCTTGCTCTTGTGGTCTGCTCATCCCACACCCTGTCATTGAATGCCTTGCTCGTGAAGTTGAATGACGAAATATTGCCAAATGTCTTCTCCTGTATGTACCTGTTCCCCCGCAAGGAGATGATCACATCTGCAACAGAGCTTGTGGTAACGGTCTGTTCCTCCTGTATCTCAGGTGCCTTGAACACATCATTGTGGATCTCCACCTCATGGATTCCATCAGCATCCACCCGAACGCATCTGAGTTCCCCGCCATACTCGACTCTGCCCTCAAGGTTGAACACTCTGTCATTCACCCGCACCGGGAGCAGCTTGGTGTTCCTGTGTCCATGGATCTGATAGTAATTCGCCGGCATCTTCCCGTAGAATGTCTCTGCGATCTTCTCGAAATCATTGTAAGCTCCGACTCCATGTATCATCTGATCAGTTGCCACAAATGTGAGATTGTCGGGAATCACACTGAGTCCCGCATGGGTCACCAGATATACATTATCACCGTAGCTATAGTAAGCACACTGTCCAAACCTTCTGTAAAGCTTCCGCACCTCCTTCTTGTCGATTCCGGAAGCATCGAGGATTGGTCTTGTCACAAGCTCAAACTCCTTCGACCTGCCGGTGCAGTCATTTGCCCACAGCCACAGCCATCTCTCGTGATTGCCCTCAAGCATGAGAACATTCTTCCTGTCCATGATAGATATCAGGAAATTTACAACCTCCGCATTCTCCACGCCTCTGTCGATATAATCACCTGTAAATATATAGAACTCATCATCCTTTATACCGCCATTGTCATCCAGATACTTCATCAGCGCTGTATAGCATCCGTGAACGTCCCCGATGTGATGGATCCTCTTATACTGGGAGAAATCCCTCTTCTTCATCCAGATGCTGTCAAGCTCGTCCGGCTTTATGACCGTGATTCCCGAAGGGATCTTTTGTGTGGCAAAGCGGGAGTACATCTTGTCAATAACGTCATCTGATACCCTCTTGAACTCCTCCCTCCCGGCATTTCTTCTCTTCACCTCTTCTATAGGTATATCTGTAAAATCTACACAATACATTCTGTATCTGTACGTCTCACACATATTCTTATATCTGTTTATCTCCGAAGTCTTGGAATTCGTGGCATCTATCACCGTAAATTCGCCCTTCTGCATGCGGATCTCAAGGAGGCTGAACAATGTCTTCCACACCGTACCATCATTGTTCTGACTGATTCCTCTCGTACCATCCACCTGCAGCACCGGACTCTGACAAAGCAGTCTGATGTCGTCCGCTGAAAGTGTGTATGGTTTTAATCCATTCTGCTCGATCCATGTAGATTTGCCACAACCGGCAGATCCCCTAAGCAAAAGCAATACTCTCATATTCTATCTGCCTCCTTCTTTACAATACTATTTTGTCCAATATACCCTATCTCCCTATATTTTTCACCCAACCTGTAGTTTAATCTATCTGTTTTCTAAATTGTGTTTCTTGGATCGTTACAAAGTCATGGACAAACATAGAATTCGGCTCGCCGCAGATTTAGACGATAACACGGGCAAGCAATTCCATTTTCAATCCATTTTCTGTGCAAGCATTACTCTTGCAAATAAAAAAGCTCCCCGGCAAATGATTCTTTCAATAACATCATTCGTCCAAAGGAACTTTTTTATATTTTTATGTCATATATCTTTGTCTTGTATATCTTTGTCTTCCGGCCATCAGGCACGAACAAGCACCATCGCACTCATCTTCGGAGCTTTGATCGTGAGTACGTTGTGCTCCACCATGAAATCCTGTGGCTCCAGTGTATAGCCCTCTTCATTTGTCAGCATGACTCTTCTGAGTATCGAGTGGTTGTACACACCTATCTGACGGATATGAAGCTTCAGATCCACATCCTCATAGTTGGTGTTCATGATGACTACCACCTGCTTGTTGTCAGTAAATCTTCCATAGCAGAGTATCTTGTGTCCGCCATGGAGATATAATACAGAACCTGACTTAAGCGCCTCGTACGACTTGTGTATTCTTATCATGTCCTTGTGGAACTGTATCAGCTCCTTGTCCTCATGTCCCCATGGGTAAGTTCTTCTGTTGTCTGGATCTGTCCATCCGCACACACCGGCCTCATCGCCATAGTATATGGTAGGAGCGCCCGGCCATGTCATCTGGAATACGACAGCCTGTCTGAATATACCCTTGTCCACGCCCTGATCGGCGGCATCCGCTCCCATGGTGTGAAGTCGTCCGACCTTTCTGTTGGTTCTCGTGAGGAATCTGGAATGGTCGTGGTTGGACAGCTCATTCATGGACACGTCTATCGATGGTCTCAGGAATCTGGACATATGGTAGTTCATCGCACCCTTGAACGCATCGTAATTACCCAGAAGGTCTCCGCGGAACTCATCGCTGTGCTTCTCAACACCGCAGAGAAACCATGTGATAGGCTCCATGAACGCATCGTAGTTCATGACTGTATCCCACTGGTCGCCCTTCAGCCAGCTCTTCGGATCACCATAGTGCTCCGCCAGAATGATGGCATTTGGGTTGGCCTCCTTTACATTTCTCCTGAACTCACGCCAGAACTGGTGGTTGTACTCAGGTGAATGGCCCAGATCCGCCGCCACGTCAAGTCTCCATCCATCCGCATTGTATGGAGGTGACACCCATTTTCTCGCTATCTTCATGATGTACTCAACCAGCTTCGGCGAGTCCTCATAGTTGAGCTTTGGAAGAGTGTCATGTCCCCACCAGCCATCATATGTTGTATTGTACGGCCATGCATTGTCATTGTAAAACTTGAAGAAAGTGTTGTAAGGGCTGTCCTTCGATACAAACGCACCCTTCTCGTAGCCCTCCTGATTCTCGTATATACACTCCCTGTCCATCCATTTGTTGAATGAACCACAGTGGTTGAACACGCCATCCAGGATGACCTTCATGCCACGCTTGTGTATCTCCTCAACCAGCTCGGCAAAGAGCTGATTGCTGGCCTCAAGATTCTTTTTATTTGTAACTCTGTTGATATATCTCGACGACTGCTTGTTCTCAAGGCATCCGCCCGGAAGGCAGTCACCCTCATCGTCAACTATTCTTCCATAGTGGGGATCAACGTAGTCGTAATCCTGTATATCATACTTATGGTTGGATGGTGATACGAATATAGGGTTCAGATATATTACATCCACTCCCAGATCCTGCAGATAATCAAGCTTATCCTTGACACCCTGGAGATCTCCGCCATAGAAACGTCCCACATCCATGGTGCTCGGCCTCTGATTCCAGTCCTTTACCTGAACTGAACCGGTACCTATATATGCGTACTCATTATCCAGCACATCATTGGAAGTATCCCCGTTGCAGAACCTGTCCACAAATATCTGATAAAATACCGCACCCTTTGCCCACTCCGGCACCTTGAATCCCGGACATATCTCAAAGTCGTACTCTCTGTCGTTCTGCTTCGTAGGTCCCAGCTTGTCATAAAAGCATGTGACCCTTCCCGAATGTATCTCAAAATGATATCTTATGAATGGCAAACCTCCAGGTATCGTTGCGGTATAAAAGTCAAATATTCTGTTGGAACTCTCCTTTGTCATCTGTATCTTTTCTTCATTATATATAAGGAACACTTCATCCACATTATCGGCTGTAGTCCTGAATCTGACATTCACATCCTGATCCACATCCGGCTCCTGTGGGCTGACATAATATTTGCTTCCGTCCGCAAACAGTCCGCCTTTATTTAGTATGGGCTTTACATTATATACATAATCATGTATCTTCTGCCCATTGGTCTTCTTTTCCCCCATACAATAAAATCTCCCTTGCACATACTCTTTTTTATATTAATACTTTTCGGGAGATTAGGCAACAAGATAAAACATATATTAGCTGCAAATATACAGCAGGAATCGCCTCATATCAGACCATCCTGCCCAATTTCTGTTTTCACCAAAAGTAAAAGAGACAGTCACCGAACGACTGTCTCTTTTGGAGAAGGTATTTTGTTACTTTTATGGGGTGTAGCCAAAACTATATAATGTATTGGGGGTTACAAGTATTATTATATACAAATCCCGTCAAAAGTCTGCCCAAACATTTTTTTATTTGGCAAATGTCATTGTGCAATATCACAATACATTTCCTGAATATTACCTGATTTTTACTTTTTATTGTTCACATTAGACAAAACACCGGGCATTTTCTAAAAGCCACGTCTCTTCAGATCACTCACAAGGTCCACATAGAATTCCCTCACATCAAATGTATCTATATTTTCTCTGTTCAGATCTATCACGTCTCCGTGGGAGATTCCGCGCCTGCCCTGAGGCTTCAGATATATGAAGTTGGAGCCCCATTTGAACGAATCATATCCGACAAGTCCATCGTTCTCACCATCAAACTGCTTTACGAATGCGTTGGTGGTGTTGAGCGGGAAGCGTCCACCTGAAGGCTTCTTCATACATGAACCCGTGCTCTGTATGTATACGCCCTGTGGATCAGGGAGCTCTCTGTTCAGGTTTTCACACGCTGATGCCGTGAGATCCGTCACCGCAGCTATGAAGTCCGGGTTTGTGTCACCCAGCTTCTTGAGTGCAGAATTGTAGGCATTTGCCACGGTCTGCTGCTGTTTCTCCGGTATCTTGCCCAGAAGATAATCCGCAAATTCGCATCCCCTGTGCGGAGTGTTAATCGTTGTGAGTGATGCTACATAAGGGGCCATACCGAGCTTCGATATGGCATATCTGCTGTCAAGGCCTCCCTTGGAATGGGCTATGATATTCACCTTCCCGCATCCTGTTTCCTTCAATATCTGCTGTATCCTGTCAGCTATCTCCCGTCCGGAGTCAGCCACAGATGCGGCGGACTGATGGTTTCCGTAGAATATGGTCGCACCATTCGCCTCAAGTGCCGCAGGGATCCTTCCCCAGTAATTCAGATACCTGAAATCCCTGAAGAACACTCCGTGTACCATGAGTATTGGATATCTGGTGGCGCAGACCCGGTCAGCCTGTCTTGCCTTATCCTTTATAATCTTCTCGTTCTCCAGAACCGTCTCACCTGATGCCAGACTTATCAGCTTGCCAAGGACTATCAGATGTACCACCGGAATCCAACCGCACAGTATACCGATCACTCTCCATTTGATACCGAGCTGCCTGGATGACACATATATTCTTATTATTCCAACCCAGAATGTGACCGCCAGTACAGCCACCGCCGTGAGTATGTACAGAACCCAGTTCTTCCACGTCCATGCCCTGGCATCTATCACATGAACCAGCATGAGTATCAGCACAGCCACCGACATGACCGTTGCCGCCAGGAAAGAGTACAGATTCTCGCATCCTCTCTGACATCTTCTGATCCCACTCGACTGGATATTTTTCAGTCCGAGAAATGGCATAGCGGTAAGCAGTACATATCCGGCTATGAGCACCACAACTATAAGCGGCATGAGTGGTATATTCCACTCCGGACACCTTGCCAGCAGATATACATTTGCCAGCAGGAACGGTATCACCGCATTTATCCCTCTCTTTATTATCTTCATCCCTTGTTCTCCCTTCCGTCATATATCCAACATAAGCCAAATGCCCGCAAGAAAACTGCGGGCATCTGTATTGTCTTTATATATTACTGTTTGTCTGTCTGAGTCTCAGCTTTCTGCTCTGCAACAGCATTATCTGCTGCATTTACATTCTCTGCTGTACTCTGCTCTGCACCGTTGCTCTGAACATCTGCATCTGCATCCTTAGCATCGTCTCTATCGAACAGTGCTTCAAACTCAGCTCCTGTTATTCTCTCCTTCTCAAGAAGAAGCTTTGCAGACTTGTGAAGAACATCCACATTCTGCTCCAGAATCTCATAAGCCTCCCTGTAACACTCGTCAACGATCTGCTTAACCTCCTCATCTATGGCGGCGGCTATCTTTTCGCTGTATGGCTTGGTATGTCCAAGATTTTTCCCGAGGAATACCTCCTCCTGATCATCGCTCTCATAGTTGATAAATCCAAGATTTTCGGACATTCCATACTTCGTAACCATGGATCTTGCATAACCGCTGGCCATCTTGATATCCTGTGAAGCACCCGTGGTAAAATTGCCAAATATGATCTTCTCTGCAATTCTTCCGCCCATGCTAACTTTTATCTCGTTGAGCAAATGCGCTTTAGTAAGATATTCCTGATCACCCTGTGGAAGCGGCATGGTATATCCTCCGGCTCCGGTACCTGTAGGTATGATAGACACAATATGCACCGGGCCAACATATGGAAGGAGATGGAACAGTATCGCATGTCCCGACTCGTGATATGCCGTGATTTTACGATCCTCCTCGGAGATCACATGGCTCCTCTTCTCACCACCGACTCCAACCTTGATATATGATTTGTCGACATCTTCCTTATTGATATATTCCCTGCCGGCCTTCGCAGCAGAGATCGCAGCCTCATTCATCAGGTTCTCAAGATCAGCTCCCGAAAATCCGGCTGTTGTTCTGGAGATCTCGTTGAGATCAACATCTTCTGCCAGAGGCTTGTTCGCAACATGAAGCTTGAGGATTTCCTCTCTGCCCTTGATATCAGGAGGATTGACAGATATCTTTCTGT
This sequence comes from Coprococcus sp. RTP21428st1_C9_RTP21428_210409, assembly GCF_040227395.1. NCBI lineage: Bacteria > Bacillati > Bacillota > Clostridia > Lachnospirales > Lachnospiraceae > Coprococcus > Coprococcus sp. RTP21428st1_C9_RTP21428_210409. Next base: position 4,052 of record NZ_JBEHVV010000066.1, on the reverse strand, counting down.
CAAAACGTCCCGGACGGAGGATAGCTTTATCCAGTATGTCCACACGGTTGGTAGCTGCAAGAACTATGATTCCCTCATTCGCTCCGAATCCATCCATCTCTACAAGGAGCTGGTTCAGAGTCTGCTCACGCTCGTCATGTCCACCGCCAAGTCCTGTACCTCTCTGTCTGGCAACGGCATCGATCTCATCTATAAATACGATACATGGTGCGTTCTTCTTTGCCTGTGCAAAAAGATCTCTCACTCTCGCTGCACCGACACCGACGAACATCTCCACGAAGTCTGATCCTGAAATACTGAAGAACGGAACCCCCGCCTCTCCTGCTATGGCCTTTGCCATGAGTGTCTTACCTGTTCCAGGAGGGCCGACAAGAAGAACTCCCTTCGGTATACGTGCACCGACCTTGATGAATCTGCCCGGGTTCTTGAGGAAGCACACTATCTCTTCGAGATCCTCTTTCTCCTCACTGAGACCGGCAACATCGTCAAATGTTATTTTCTTCTTATTATTTTTCTTATCTTCCTTCTCTTTCTCATCAGGCTCTGTCATTTTCGCCCTGCTCTTGCCAAAGTTCATCATCTGGCCTCCACCGCCCTGTGATGATCTCACGAACAGCAGCATGACAAAGAACATGACGATCATGACAAGGGCATACGGAATTATCACACTCCATATGCTCGTCTTCTCCACATCGTTCAGGCTGCATCTGGCAACGACCTTCTTATCGTCATCCGAGCTTACGGTCGCATTATACTTGTCCACACTTGCCTGATAGTCGTTATAAATCTTCACGACATCATTGACATCTGTGGAATAAAATGCAAGAGTCTTTCCGTTGGTGAACTGCACCTGAACTACCGCCGTAGGAATCTCTGCATTTGGCTGTATCGACAATGCCAATATCTTGCCATCATCCAAATCCTCTGTCAGATCTGTGTAACTGTAAGTGGTGGTCACTTCAATCTTGTCGCTCTGCATCCATCTGTTTATGAGGATGAAAGCAACTATCAGGATCAACAGATAGATTATCATTCCATTCCTGAATTTTCTCTTATCCATATTTTCCATGTATATGCTCCTTAATCAATATATTACTGCTCTATGACACCTATATATGGAAGGTTTCTGTACTTCTGGGCACAGTCAAGGCCGTATCCCACAACAAATCTGTCAGGGATCTCAAAACCTGTCATATACAGCTCAACCGGGATAACTCTTCTGTCCGGCTTGTCAAGCAGGGTCACAACCTCAAGGCTTGCAGGCTTTCTCTCGCCGAGAAGCTTCACAAGGTATGAAAGGGTTCTTCCCGAATCAAGAATGTCCTCCACGATGATTACATCCTTTCCCTCTATAGACTCATCAAGGTCCTTGTTCAGCTTGACAATACCTGATGACTTTGTTCCATCGCCATAGCTGCTCACAGACATGAAGTCCATGGTGACCGGACTCTTCATTCTCTTCGCAAGCTCACACATGAAGAACACACTTCCCTTAAGGATTCCGATCAAATGTATCGTCTTTCCCTCATATGCCTTATCTATGGCTGCTGCCATCTCGCTTATTCTGTTTTCCACCTCACTGCTGCTGAGCATAACACCAATCTGTTCTTTCAACTCTGTTTCCTCCTGTTAAAATTCAACTCAATTATCTTTTGTGTATCTTCTGTCACTTTATAATTCTCGCCAATCCTAAGTCCCACGGCCCACACGACCTCCTGCCCGGATGTCACAAGTGGAATATGACGCCGCTTGTCCACCGGTATCTTACAGTCAGTATACAGACGGTTGAGCTTCTTTCTCGAGCCCGCAGAATTAACGACTATATAATCCCCGTTTTCAAATGTCCGCAACTGCAGACACTGTTTTATTTTACCATAATCAAGAAACTTCGTACACTCTTTTTTTGCAAGATCAAGGGCTTCAGGTCTGTCGTAGATCCTGACCGTAAGCCTTCCCTCACACAGCTCATACTCACCATCACAGGTGATGTCTATGTCCACGCAGCCCGGCAGCCCGCCGTCCTGACAGCTCTGGTCACCGGCGCGGTTCTCACCGCCGGCAAATACCAGTCTGCCGTACTCCAGCCACACCCTCGCACCGGCAGGAAGATTGATCCCCGCCCCGGTGTCAGCCGAGTACAGCTTCGTAACCTCCGACACATGGCTCATGCCGATATCCTTCAGGCCTCCGCACACCATTCCGATGAGCTTTCTTATGACAAGCTCCTGCACGAGCCTGTCCTGCTCCTTGAGAGCCGCCATGTCCAGCTCATATCTCCGGTCAGTGCTGTCTCCGGTCCAGCCACAGCCTTCACTTCTGACATCAATTCCCTGTCCCGTCAGGAAATCATCAACCAGTCCGGCAGCAAGCCGCTCGTAATCAGCCGCCATCATGGCCATCTGGCAAATGTGCTCCGTGGCCTGTCCATTTATCTCATTCATAAGAGGAAGTATCCTGTGTCTTATCTTGTTCCTGGTGTAATCATCCTCATTGTTGGTGGCATCCGTACAGTATCTGATCCCCTGCCGGCCAAGATATTCCTCTATGTGGCTCCTGTCGCTCCCAAGAAGCGGTCTCACTATGTGATTCCTCACCGGGGCTATACCCTTTATGCCGCCCATTCCGGTTCCCCTCGCCATGTTGAACAGAACCGTCTCAGCCACATCGTTGCGGTTGTGGGCGACTGCGATCACACAGCCCTCATCCACATATCTGGCACGCATTCTGTCAAATGCATCATATCTTGCATGGCGTCCGGCCTCCTCCACGGTCTGTCCGGCCTGCTCCGCAAGCTTCCTGACATCGATCCTGTAAGAGTCGCATGTGACACCATATTCACCACTCAAAGTCTCAACGTAGCTCTGGTCACCATCCGCAGCCTCACCGCGTATCATGTGATTTATGTGTACAACGTGTATATCTATTCCCAGCTCCGCCCTGTGCCTTGCCAGCACCGTGAGCAGGCTCACCGAATCCGCGCCGCCGGACACACCGCACACGCAGTGACTTATACCATCAAACATGTGGTATTTTCTTATATACTCAAGAACATCTTTTTCAAATACATCCATACATTTATCCTTCTGTAAATATCATAATTTCATATTATAGCATAGAGTTACTCAGGCTGCGCTACTTTTCTCAGATCCTGATATCACCGCCGCCATGACCGTCACGTCATCCCGAAGCGACACATCCCCCTGTCCTATCATGGCGCCCAGTATATCATCGACCATCCGTCTGCTGTCACCCACTCTTATTCCCTTGAGCACATCCTGCATGTGATCGGACACATCCATATCCGAGAGCCCATCGCTCACCATGACCACGGCATCCCCCGCCGCAAGTTTCACATCCGCCATGTCGCACTCGGCATCGTCCAGCACGCCCACGGGAAGAGTAGTGCTCGTTATCTGGCGGATCTCATTTCCATCATCGCCCGGGCGTATCACATAGGTCACCGACGCCCCCTGCTTGAAGCTCCTCATGGTGCCGTCGTACATGTCTATGACCACCATATCAAATGTCGTGAATATTCTGCCCTTATTTCTCCTGGACATACATCGATTGGCAAATGCAATGCTGTACTCCGGGGCAAATCCCGCCTCCAGCAGCTCCTCCATGGTGTCCAGCATCATGCAGCTCTCGCAGGAGGCCAGGCTTCCGCTTCCCATGCCGTCAGACAGCATCATCACCAGCCTGCCATCCTCATACTCCTTCACCGAGAAATTATCCCCCGACACCGGAGAGCCATATTTCTTTATCCTTCTGACATGGTAACGCCCCTTGTAACGCGCCGCCTCCTCGTACACGGCAGATCTGTACTCATCGAAGAAAAGGCTCGGCGAATCCATGCCCGCCCTTATATTCTTCCTGAAGTACCCACTCAATACATCAGCCACCTGTCTTGACAGCACCATGCCCTGACCTGACGTTCTTCCCGCCACATAGTATCGGCTCCTGTTGCCACTGTCCATGGAGGCCGTGACCCTGACCTCGTCCATCCCCAGCGATCTTATCTGCCCCAGCAGCTTTTCATCGGATATCTCCCT
>NZ_JBEHVV010000065.1:0-15729 GCF_040227395.1 Coprococcus sp. RTP21428st1_C9_RTP21428_210409 | reverse complement strand
TTTTCCTAACCATCTTTACTGTTATTGGTTTGTTGGATCTTTGATATCATCTCTGATCCGACGTTCTTGAAATTCTTTTTTTGGAATTTCAGGGTTGTCATGTTGTTAATTTTTCAAGGTTCTTTGTGTTCTCGCCTCTCGGCGACAACTTCTATATGTTATCACATCTGAAGTTCTTTGTCAACAACTTTTTATCTTTTTTCAAGACCTTTTCGGTTGCTGATGTCCGACCTCTTCGGCGACAACTTCTAAATATTACCACACCGGAGTGTGTATGTCAACAACTTTTTTCATTTTCTTTGTCATCATATTCCAGTGAAAGAAGAAGAAAATCGATGTTAACTTGTGCCGGTCACAACCAGCAAGTGAAACTATACTAAATATCTCCCAATATGTCAATAACTATTTTCAAAAAAATGTTTTTATCGTACAGATATGTGAGAGCCTTGCTGTCGTGTACCATTTCCAGCATCTGCGAAGCCACTGAGAATGCCGACAAAAACGTTATGAGAACCATTGCGATCCATATACACAACACAGCCTGTGCAACGCCAAAAGCAAGTCCTCCTGCTTTGTCCAGTCCACCGACCACGGGGATACCCGACAGAACATGCGATAACGCAAGAGCTATCAGCACGAGCAGTAGCACCACAAATATGGTTAACAGATAAGACAGTCCGTTCATGACCATATCTGTGAGATAATCCACAACATATGCCACATAGTCTCCGATCGCCTTTCCATTTATCTTGTCTCCGCCGTTACTGCGTATGTAGTTCTTCACGATCTCCGGCAGTTCTGTATGTTCCAGATAATCTTCTTTCTCATAGACAGATACACTTTCACTGATATCTTCCACTCCTATGCTCTGCTCTACCTTCTGCCTCACGGTGTCTCTGAGTGGTGTATGCTGACAGAGGAACTGGTTTACATACGGATTCAGCACATTTGTCAGAATCACCGCTCCTACTATGCCCACTGCACTTACCGCACTTTTGATGAGACCTCTCCTGTATCCGATAAGGGCGCACAGAAGAATAACCGCCACAGACGCAAGCAACATCAGATTCATATGCGCTTCTCCTTTCTCTTACATGCCCTTGAGGGCAATAGTCTGCGTCTCATTTTCAAATATGACCACATACTCCTCCTCGTTTGAGTCCGGCACAACATTTACAAGATTCTTGGTGAATGAATAATTAAATTTCATACTTCCATTAAACCTGATTATACTGCAGTCCATATCTCCCGTGACTATTATCTCCTCTTCAGTTGCATATATTTTGTCAAATGCATTGTCGTAGTCCACTTCAGCCTTCAGCGCACCCTTGTTGTCATATATATATATTTTGTATTTCGCCTTTGAGGCAGAATCCGAGACAGCAATATAACCCACGCAGGAAGAATTATAGAATACGCCCTGCATCTCCCTGGATCTGAGATCTATAACAGCTCTCTCCTCCGGTTTCTCCGTCATAGTGTATGTTCTTATATCGTTATTACCAAAACATGCAATATTGTCATTATCTGTAAATTTCACGATAGGATACAGTGCATCATCCACTGTAAAGCTTCCCATCATACGATCAGCATTCTCATTCTGTCCAACCGAGCTAAAATTGTACATGGCTATCACAGACTGTACCTTTGTGCCCTGTATCTTCATATAACTTGTGACCAGCTTCTGTCCATCGTTCGATATGTCTATATCCATAGGGTATCCACTTTTATCTATCGTGGTCTTGAGCTCATAGATCGTGTTGCTGTCCTTATCGTATCCATTGATATAATTGCAGTCTTCTCCCACAAGTACAAGGGTGTACACTCCCTGCTCTGCAATATCAACATTTGAGATGTCGTAAGCGAGAGTCTGACGGCTGACTTCGCCGTCAACATTAAACACATACACATCTTTACCGTTCATATCCGCAACTATCGCGTAGTTTCCGCACACCTCTGCGTGTGGCATCTTCATCGCATAGCTCACATCCCACTTTGTCACGCCTTTTTCATCTATGTAAGATGCACCGTCCTTGGTCACCTTCAGCACATTTCCCGCAAATACCGTGTAATCTGCTATATTGTCACCTGATGTTTCCGTCGCTGACACCACATCATACTGAGTGTATGTCTTTATCGCATTATATCTCAAAAGTGCAGTGACAAGTCCTAGCACAACCACAATTGCTGCGATAACGAGGAGCATTTTGCCTTTTTTGCCCATGGTACGTTTTACTTCAATGACATTATCCCTGCCATTTGCAAGGCTTTCCTCGTCCATATCATCTTCTGTCTGATTCTGAACTTCCTGTTTTTCATCGTCTCTGCCCGCAGCAATTTCCTTATCCGCAGTTTTTTTATTTTTTGTTAAAAATTTCATATCCGTATTCCTTCTGTTCTTTATTCACTATAAAAAAACATGGTAATTATAGCATTTTTAATCTGTATAGGGAATAACCAATTTCTGGCCCTCATATATAGGTTCATCTATCTTCAGGCCATTTACCGCCGCTATACTCTCTGCGCCATCCTGCGTTCCGTACATCTTTATCGATATACTCACAAGAGTGTCCCCCGGTTCAACCACATAGATGCTCTCCGTATCATCCGGCACAGAAGGTATCTCTGATGTTACAGCTTCATCTGAAACACTGTCCGAAGTGTATTCCGAGCCATACGAAGTTCCCTCCACCGAAGCACTTGTATTCTCCGCGCCTTGCGCCGCTGATATATCCTGCGATCCATTTGCTTTCTGTGCCATCTCTGTATCCTGCACCCCTTCCGCATTCTGAGTTGCCTCCGTGTTCTGTGATCCCGGCGTATTTTTTTGTGTATAGGCATCTCCGGATGCAGCTCCTCCCACTGTTTTCTCAGCACCGGCCATGGTGTCTGCACTGTTCATGAACACCTGAACCTCACCGGAGTGTTTTGCCTTTGTCAGCCTGTCCGTTATCTGCCCCACTGTATCCGGGGATATGTACCACAATGCTCCAAATGACACCGCACATACCGCAACAAAGCACGCCGCGGTTGTACCCCAGCTCCTCTTCTTCCGGTTCTCCGTCTGTTTCCCCCTCTCTCTGAAGTTTTCAACGACCGTCTTATCCTTTATTACCACACTGTCTGTCGCAGATTCCGCAGTCTCACGCTTTCTGCTGATTATATAGTTCTGCATTTTCTCATTTCTCACATAATATATATAGTATCCCTTTTCCCTCATAAGGGTCCCGTGATCGTAATAATAAAATGCCTCCTCACACTCCAGTGCATCCATAAGGAACAGGATTTTTCCCTCACCCGGGAAATTATCGCGGTGCAGCCTTTTCATCTGATCGTTTATCTCTGCAGAGAAACCCATTCTGGACAGGAACCATCCCACGATCGACAGGTCATCGAAGTATTTGTTTATCTCCGCATATATCCCGCTCCACTCGCTGTCACCAAATTTTATCATGGATATGTCAAATTCAAGATTCTGTGCATCCACTGCGCCGCTGACAAATATCACCTTTGTGCCATTTTCATCATATACTTTTCCGAGAAGTATGGCTCCACGGCAGTTCATATTGCCCGGCGATGCAATTCTCCTCAGATATGTCATGACATAGTCTTCTACATATATCTTGTAATTTCCTGGGGCATTTCCCACCTGTCGTATATTCTTGGGCAGCTCATATTTCACCCTGTCGCTTGACCTCATCATCTCATTTGCTTCATCATATACTATCTCTATCATTCACCCGACCTCCTATACTCTTAAGCATCAGCCCTTACAGCTCCGCCAACGATGCATGAATAATACCATGTTGACAAGACGCTTTTTTAGGAAATCATGTCATTTGATGTGTGTAACTGCGCCCTATATTCCAGCCTATTACGACCTATATCTACAGGATCACGTAAATGAGCGCTTTATGAATCTATTGTGTAAACTTTGATAATCTTGGAAATACTCTATACTATAAAACACAGGCAGGGTATTGATATGATAAAAAAGAAGCAGCGACAAACAGAATATTTTAATCCAAATGACATTCTTGCCTGCCGTGCGCTTTCAACCAGAATATCGGATTTTCTGGCAGACAGCGGGCAGCCTTCTGACAGCACCGTGGTTTTATGCATAGGAACCGACCGCGCTACCGGTGATGCTCTCGGCCCTCTGACAGGCAGCTTTCTGACAGAGCACAACTGTCCTTTCAAAGTGTACGGAACGTTAAAAGCTCCGGTCCACGCCCTCAATCTGCGCGATACCATACACCATATATACGACCATTTTGTCTCCCCCGCCATCATCGCCGTCGACGCATCCCTTGGACGTCCTTCAGATGTAGGTATGATCACGCTCTCTAACGCCCCCCTGTACCCCGGAATCGGTGTAAATAAAAAACTCCCGGCGATAGGAGATATCTCCATCACCGGGATTGTAAATCTGTCTGGAAAGCCAGGTATGAGTCTTCTTCAGAGCACCAGGCTGTATACCGTCAGCAATATGGCACGTTTCATCTCTGACGCCATACTGTCATCATCGACACACTGACTAGCTCTCTCCCTTATAAACCTCTATGGCGCCTGACACTGTGCTTGCCGTGCCCTCCTCCATGATCGATATAAGATCAGAGAGTTTCTCTTCTGTGAGCAGATCTTTGCCAAGGAATGTGACATAGCTGTCAGTCAGATGGCTCTGCATATCAGCAAGCTGTGACTCCATGGCATTGATCTTTTCCTCGAGCTGCTTCAGATCCGCCTTAAGTGCGTCGATCTTCGGCTGCCGTCTTCCTGTTATCTCATCAGTTATAACCTGTTTTGTATCATTCTCAAATACTTTTATCGCCTCAAGCTTGCGATTGCTTATATCCTCGCGCTCCGCCTCAAGCTCGCTGAGCTTTTCATCATATTTGCCAAGATTATATACACTCTCATCCTTGTCTCTTGTTATCGAGTTTCTGATGATCCTTATCTGCTTGTTGTTGGCGCGGACCTTGTTTCTTATCCGCCTGCCCTCATTGACGATCTCAAGATTCTTTACCTTGGCAAGATTGAACACTATAAAATATATGATAAATTCTGCTATGACGATTGCCTGACTGATCACCACATACGTCAAAGTGTGAACTCCGGTCTGGTATATGGTGTATGAAAGCGCCACGCATACAATCGCCGGTATACATCCGCAGAACAGGAGTATAAGCAGTATAAGCTTAAACACGTCGCCTGCTCCGCACGGAGCGAACATACAGTAGAAGAAGCCCGTATTGCAGAAGCCCGATACATTGTTCTGCTTAAACAGCTCCTTTGCCTTGAGTCTGAGCTGTCTGTTGCTCTCGTTGAGGGAGGCCGTCTCGCTCTCTATTCGGTTGCCCATACGCTCCGTCTTCTTCTTATCTTTTTTTGACTGAAGCTGCCTTATCTTGGCTCCGTTCGCCGAAAGCTGCTGGTCGTATCCATCCTCTATCTCATTCTTTCTGTTTTTCAAGGTTGAACTGATCTCATCAGAAAGGCCCTTTTCCTCCTGTGAGATACTCCTGCTGGTCTTTCTCTGTGCCGTTCTCGCCTGTTCAAGGTTGTCCTGCACATCATCGATAGCCACCACCAGCTCCCTTGCCTTTATAAGATATTCCTGATTCTCCTGGAAAACATTCTCCGATCCCATACAGTCCTCCTTATGTCTCTTATAATAGTGCATATTAAGTTTATAATATCAAATCGCCTACTAATTAACAACATAATTTTGCAATTTCTGACATATCTGACACATTTCGGATTATATTCTGAAAATACTTTCTTATCATGCACCCGGTCACTATTATTTCACAGTAATTTAATTGAACTCATACTGATTATATTTTATAATTATTACATATGGGCGATAAGCAATATTTATGGTATTTATCATTTACAGAATGGGGCTGTAAAATTACAAATTATATATGACAAGGAGAATCGGCATGAACATTTTATTTTTTCTTACACCTAAGAGCGATGTAGCATATATTGAGGACAGTTTTTCACTCAGACAGATACTTGAGAAGATGGAGATACACAGATATTCTGCAATACCGATACTATCCAACACCGGTGAATATGTCGGCACCATAACGGAGGGCGACATTCTCTGGTACTGCAAGCGCAATTCGATGAACGCGCTCAAAACCGCAGAGAGCATCTTCCTTAATGATATTCCAAAGAAATTCGAGTACGCCTCCGTATCCATCAGTTCCAACATGGAGGATCTCATAGCCAGAGCCATGGTCCAGAATTTTGTTCCGGTGGTTGACGATCAGAACAAGTTCATCGGCATAGTTACACGAAAGGATATCATCGGTTACTGCTATAAGAAACTTAAGACCAGCGAATCATAAAAAACACCCGGATATGTAAGCATTTCGCCTGCACATCCGGGTATTTTAATGTAATTCAATATATCTTAATCCCTAATTTAATATCTAATTGAGATCTCCCGTTCTGTTGACGGCGCTCACGAGTGCATGTACAGATGCGTCTATGATATCGTTCTTTATTCCTGCGCCCCATGTAACCTTACCATCGACAGTCTCGACTCCGACATAGGCAACCGCCTGTGAGTTTGAGCCAGTCTGGAGTGAATGCTCCTCGTAGCATACGACCTTGAACTGTATGTCAAAGTGCTTCTTTATAGCGTTGCTCACGGCATCCAGACGTCCATTTCCCTTGCCGTGGTAAACCTTCTTCACACCATTCTTCAGAATAGTTATCTCTGTGGATATTCCATCTCCCTGTACGAAGTGATTCTCAAGCATCTTGATAGGGCCATCTATATTGACATATGTATTCTGGAATATATCCAATACTTCCTTTGGACTGAGCTCCTTGTGCTCCTTATCTGACACATCCTTTACTGTGTAGCCCAGATCCTCTCTGAACTTTGCAGGAAGGTCAAAGCCGTACTTTGTCTGGAGAATGAATCCAATTCCACCCTTTCCTGACTGGCTGTTTATTCTAATAACATCGCCATCATACTTTCTTCCGATATCCTCAGGGTTAAGCGGCAGATATGGACAGGTCCACATTCCGTCACCTTGCTCTTTTCTGAACTTCATTCCCTTGGCAATAGCATCCTGATGTGAGCCTGAGAATGCGGCAAATACAAGCTTTCCTGTATATGGTGAACGCTCGTAAACCTTCATTCCTGTAACTCTCTCATACATCTCTGTGAGCGATGGTATATCGCTGAGATCTATCTCAGGGTCAACTCCATGGGTGAACATGTTCATGCAGAGTGTGATCACGTCCACATTTCCTGTTCTCTCACCATTTCCAAATAATGTTCCCTCTATTCTGTCTGCGCCGGCAAGGATACCAAGCTCTGCATCTGCCACTCCACAGCCTCTGTCATTGTGAGGATGAAGTGACAGGATAATATTCTCCCTGTCGTGGAGGTTCTTGCTCATATACTCTATCTGGCTTGCGTAAACATGTGGAAGTGACATCTCGACTGTTGCAGGGAGGTTGATTATAACCTTTCTGTCCGGTGTCGGCTTCCATACATCGATAACTGCGTTGCAGACCTCAAGTGCATAGTCAACCTCTGTTCCGGTGAAGCTCTCCGGTGAATACTCAAAACGATATGGAACGCCGTACTCATCAGCCATCTTGTTGAGCAGCTCTGCTCCATCCACTGCTATCTTAAGTATCTCTTCCTTTGACTTTCTGAACACCTGCTGTCTCTGGGCAAATGATGTTGAATTGTACAGATGTACGATCACGTTCTTTGCACCCTCTATAGCCTTAAATGTCTTCTCTATGATATGTGGTCTTGCCTGTGTAAGTACCTGTATCGTGACATCATCAGGTATGAGATCCTGCTCTATAAGTGTTCGGCAGAACTCGTACTCAGTCTCGGACGCTGCAGGGAATCCGATCTCTATCTCCTTGAAACCGATCCTGACAAGCTCCTTGAAAAATTCCAGCTTCTCATCAAGGCTCATAGGTACGATCAGGGCCTGATTACCGTCTCTCAGATCCACGCTGCACCAGATAGGTGCTTTGTCAATATACTCCTTGTTTACCCAGTCTGTGCACTGTACCGGCGGCATGTAATAGCCACGCTTGTAATTCTGATAATTCTTCATTGATATAACCTCCTACTTAAGCAAAAAAAAACTCACATCTCCTAATCACTATAGAGACGTAAGTTACGCGGTACCACTCTATTTCATACAATAATGTATGCTCTCATCGCAGATACAGATGAACGATATACTTACCGCCGTCTTATACCCTCCTGCTGTAACGGTCAGGCTCCGTCCCTTCCTACTTCACACGATCATCTGACGTGCCATTCAGCGGGCTGCTCCAAGGCGAGTTCAAACCCTATCGATCACCGCCTCACACCAACCGGCGGTTCTCTGAACATCTCCAGAATTCTACTGCTCCTCTTCATCGCATTATCTAGGCTGACTCTAACACATACAAGTGTCAGATGTCAACCCCTTTTAGCTATAATCCTATATATATTAACAGTTCTACCAGACAATAAATCTCTTGTTCTTGAGAGATCTTCCGCCTGCTGTAAGCATCAGTATACCCACTACAAGACCAGTAACTATCGTTATAACCCCAAGTGCTATGTTGAGTGCTCCAACCTGCTTCATAGTCTTATATGCTTTCTCCATACTCATATGCTCCTTTCTATAAGTCTTTATCAATTCTCAGATATAGTAAGTATATCATGTGATATTGCTTCTTACAACTTAAAACTTGAATTAGTTTATTTTACTTTGCACCCCGCCCGTGATAAAATAACTGTGTTTCGGATCATTATATTTGTATACAAAAAGGAGTATCAATATGCCAGCAATAACAAATGACTGGGCTGAATATCTTAAGCCTGAATATAAGAAACCTTACTATAAAAAGCTGTTTGATTTTGTGGGACAGGCATACGCAACGGAAACTGTCTACCCACCAGCCGATGATATATTCAACGCATTTCACACAACGCCGTTATCCCATGTAAAATGTGTGATAATCGGTCAGGATCCATATCATGAGCCGGGGCAGGCACACGGTCTGAGTTTCAGTGTGAAACCAGGTGTCACCATACCACCATCGCTCGTCAACATATATCAGGAGCTTCACGATGATCTGGGATGTAAGATTCCCAATAACGGATATCTTGAGAAGTGGGCCGACCAGGGAGTCCTCATGCTCAATGCCGTGCTGACCGTTCAGGCTCACAGAGCCGGTTCCCATCAGGGAAAGGGCTGGGAACATTTTACCGATGCAGCGATCAGGATCCTGAACGAGCAGGACAGACCTATCGTGTTCATCCTGTGGGGTGCATACGCCCAGAAGAAGGCCGCATTTCTGAACAACCCACACCACCTGATCCTGAAGTCCGCACACCCAAGTCCACTGTCTGTATACAGGGGCTTCTGGGGAAGCAAGCCGTTCAGCAAGACCAACGATTTCCTGGTTGCAAACGGAGTCGAGCCTATCGACTGGCAGATCGAGGACATTTGATTTTGGAGGACTATACACATGGAGATTTATATTGTAAGACACGGTGAGACCGTATGGAATAAAAAGAAGCTGCTTCAGGGCCGGACTGACATTGAGCTCAGCGACAAAGGACGAGAGCTCGCCAGGATCACAGGAGAAAATCTGAGAGACACACACTTTGATATGGTGTTTTCCAGTCCGCTTAAGAGGGCTTACGAGACAGCCAGCCTCATTGTCGGCGGCAGGGACATTCCAATTGTGAAGAATGACCTCATAAAGGAAATGTGCTTTGGTGACTGGGAAGGGCAGAATATGTCAGAACTTCTGGCAGACGGAGGTCAGGATTTTCAGTATTTCTTCAAGCATCCTGAGCTCTATCACCCGGTTGGAAACGGTGAATCATTTGAGGAACTCTGCCAGCGGGCGGCCAGATTCATGACTGAGTATGTGGAGCCACTCTCCTCAAAATATTCAAGGATCATGATCGTTGCCCACGGTGCGATAAACAAAGCAATGATGATGCATGTGAAAAAGCATCCGCTCGAGGAGTTCTGGTCAGGCGGGCTGCAGCAGAACTGCAACGTGATAATGCTTGACTACTCAGACAACGTATATACGATCATCGACGAGACAAAAATTTTCTATTAGATAAAAACAAAGAGCGCTGTCCCGGCTTCATCCATGATACAACCTATCATGAATGTTTCAGGTTCAGTGCTCTCTGCACTTCCAGTATCTGCTCTTCTATCTTATCTGCGAGCATATATACCTGTTCATTATATCTTCCGTCTATTCTCCGCATAGCCTCGGGAAGGGGATTGAGAATGTCTGTATACGACTGCTTTATCTTCTTTTGTATCCACCTCACATCAGGCATGTAAACTATCGTTCTGAGATTGTGAAGCCTGTCCGCAAGCTTCACGATCACCGTCTGGTACGAACCCTGGGAAAATAACCTCCTGGCATATACGGAAAACGGCTCCCCCTGTATCCTGGTCAGAAGTCTCACCTGTTCGCGTATGTCCGTACCAAATGCATTCTCTATATCGTCAAGTGTACATTCTGTATCTTCAACCGTGTCGTGAAGGAGTGCAGTTATGAGGATATCCTCGTCGGTTATCCCGCACTCTTCTCTCAGGATATTGTATACGCCAAGTATATGCTCATCATAATAAGGCTTCATACCGCCATTTCCCCGGCGCATCTGCCCTTCATGAAATGCTTTTGCCATATCCATAGCCTGCTGTATGCGTTCTGAAACCTGTACATCCGGTCCAACCATATCATCAACGCCTTTTCCCAGTGTCATGTCAGCCATCTTCTTATCCCTTCCAGTACATCCCAAACTACACAAAGTATAACATAGCAGCCTTGAATAATCTATCCATTTTTTATATACTTAACAAATGTGCTTCTATTAAATTTTACATTTACAATGAAATATTTTTTACTTTGCACATCACACTTTACAAAAGGAGTATATACATGGACATAATCAAGAAAATTGCTCAGGAGATAGGCTGTCGTGACAGCCAGGTTGAAGCAGCGGTAAAACTCATCGATGAGGGCAACACAATTCCATTCATCGCCAGATATAGAAAGGAAGCCACCGGCTCCCTCAACGACGAACAGCTTCGTCTTCTTCACGAAAGACTTGTATACCTTAGAAATCTCGAGGACAAAAAGGCTCAGGTCATCGCAAGTATAGAGGAGCAGGGAAAACTTACAGATCAGCTCAGGACGGACATTGAGAAGGCCGAGACCATGGTTCTGGTCGACGATCTCTACAGACCATACAGGCCTAAGCGAAAGACAAGGGCAACCATCGCCAAGGACAAAGGGCTGGAGGGGCTTGCAAACATCATCATGCTGCAGATGACCAGAACTCCGATAGTCAAGGAAGCTGAAGCTTATGTGTCTGAGGAGAAGGGCGTTGCAGACACCAGCGAAGCCATCGCAGGCGCAATGGACATAATCGCTGAAAATATATCTGACACCGCCGATTACAGGACTCACATAAGAGACCTCACCACCAGACACGGTGTGCTGAGAACAACAGCAAAGGACCCGGAGGCTGAATCCGTATACGAGATGTACTACGACTTCTCCACCCCTGTATCCAAGATGACCGGATACAGAACCCTCGCCGTTAACCGCGGTGAAAAGGAAAAGTTCATCACAGTAAAGATCGAGGCACCGGTCAACGACATAATATCATATCTGAAAAAACAGATCATCGTCAGAGACAATCCTGAGACCGAACAGATACTTTCAGACGCGATCGCAGACAGCTACGACAGGCTCATAGCCCCTGCCATAGAGAGGGAGATCAGAAACGCCCTCACAGAGACCGCTGAGGACGGTGCCATCAAGGTATTTGCATCGAATCTGCAGCAGCTCCTCATGCAGCCTCCTATCGCAGGACAGACCGTGCTCGGCTGGGATCCGGCATTCAGAACCGGCTGTAAGCTCGCAGTTGTGGATCCGACCGGAAAGGTTCTCGACACCGTTGTCATATTCCCAACGGCACCTCAGAAGAAGGTTGCAGAGGCTAAAAATACTGTGAATGCTCTTATAAAGAAGTACGGCATAACTCTCATATCCGTGGGAAATGGTACGGCATCCAGAGAGTCAGAGATGGTGATCGCCGAGCTCATCAGTGAACTTGACACACCTGTACAGTACGTGATAACCAACGAGGCAGGAGCTTCTGTCTACTCCGCCAGCAAGCTTGCAACCGAGGAATTCCCTCATTTTGATGTTGGTCAGAGAAGTGCGGCTTCCATCGCCAGGAGAGTACAGGATCCTCTGGCAGAGCTGGTCAAGATCGATCCAAAGGCTATCGGAGTCGGTCAGTATCAGCACGATATGAACCAGAAGAAGCTGACAGAAGCCCTGGACGCAGTTGTTGAGGATTCTGTAAATAAAGTCGGCGTCGACCTCAATACCGCTTCTGCCCCACTCATGGAGCACATTTCCGGAATAAACAAGACGCTGGCCAAGAATATCGTGGATTACAGAGAGGCAAATGGACGCTTCAACACCAGAAAGGAACTCCTCAAGGTTGCCAAGCTCGGACCTAAGGCATTTGAACAGTGCGCAGGTTTCATGAGGATAAGCGGCGGCTCAAATCCTCTGGATGCCACATCTGTACATCCTGAGAGTTACGATATAGCCACTGCCCTGCTGAGCCACATCGGCTACACAACCGATGACATTGCATCCGGCAGGCTCAAGGATCTTTCAAAATCCGCCGGCAACATCAAAAAGCTAGCTGAGGAGCTGGGAACAGGAACGATAACTCTCAACGACATCATAAAGGAGCTTGAAAAGCCTGCCCGTGATCCCCGTGACGAGATGCCAAAGCCGATCCTCAGAGGAGATGTCCTTGAGATGAAGGATCTGACAGAGGGAATGATACTCAAGGGAACCGTCAGAAACGTGATCGACTTCGGTGCATTTGTGGATATAGGTGTTCATCAGGACGGACTTGTCCACATCTCAGAGATGTCCGACAAATTCATAAAGCACCCTCTTGACGTGGTAAGCGTCGGCGACATTGTCCAGGTAAAGGTCATCGGCATAGACCTCGCCAAGAAACGCATACAGCTCTCCATGAAGGGTATTTAACACACGACAAAATACAGTAACATATTTAAGCCTCCAGCATAGTTTATACAGAGAAAACTTATGTATGGAGGCTTTTATAGTGGAACAAAACAGAAACTGCTGCCGTAACGGCCAGAATCGATGCTACTATAACCAGGGAACCTCTGTTAAATACACCGCCTCATCCGGCTCCAAGCCACGCTCCTGCGACTCCGGCACTGCCACTTCAGTGAGAACCGACAGGCCGCTCGGAATGGCTTATATCCCTGAACAGCTCTTTGAAAATCTGTACGATGCAAAATGCGGACTGATGGAGGGCACCATGTTCAAGGATCTCAATCTGGTATTCTGCGGGGTAAGGGGGAAATAGCCATGAATAAAATGAACAAAAAACAGCTTCTGCGCTTTATCACAGAGGTCTCTTTTGCACTTGACGATATTGCGCTCTATCTCGACCTTCATCCCGACTGCACCAAGGCACTTTCGAGCTATGACAACTATCAGAGCATGCGCACCCAGGCTATAAATGATTACGTGAACATGTATGGGCCGCTGAACAAATATCAGGTCACTGACAACAACTATTTCAACTGGGTCAATGACCCTTGGCCATGGGAAGGAGAGTGTAACTGCTAATGTGGGTTTATGAGAAAAGATTACAATTTCCTATAAATATAAAGGAAACCAACGCAAAGCTGGCTCAGGACATAATCAGTCAATACGGCGGTCCGGACGGTGAAATGAGTGCCTCGATGAGATACCTGTCGCAGAGATATTCCATGCCTGACAAGAAGGTCAAGGCGGCTCTGACCGACATCGGAACCGAGGAACTTGCCCATCTCGAGATGGTTGCGACCATCATTTACCAGCTCACAAGGGATCTGAGCATCGAGGAGATCAAGGCATCGGGCTTTGACAAATATTATATCGACCACACCATCGGCATCTGGCCCCAGGCGGCAGGAGGAATTCCATTTAACGCCTGCGAATTCCAGTGCAAGGGCGACGCGATAACAGATCTTTTTGAGGATATGGCCGCTGAGCAGAAAGCCAGGTCGACCTACGACAACATTCTCAGACTGTGCAAGGATCACCCGGACGTATATGAGCCTATCAAATTCCTGCGCGAGAGGGAGGTCGTGCACTTCCAGAGATTTGGCGAATGCCTTGAGGCTGTAAAAGATACCCTCGATCACAAGAATTTCTATGCATTCAACCCTTCATTTGACACCAAGGCACCTTGTTTAAAGAATAATTGAAAATTAGAAATATCGGTGGTAAAATGATGTCACTTTTAACAAGAGAAGAGGCGGTGTTATGTCAGAAAAACAGATCAACCACTCACAGAGATTCGGAATCATACTGGTTCTGTCATGCGGAATCATGTGGGGCATAAGCGGAGTCCTTGGACAATACGTGTTCCAGTCGTCAGATGTAAATGCCACACAGCTTTCCATAATCAGACAGTTTATATCCGGTGTCGTACTGCTTGTCATCGCCGCCGTAAAGGGAGATAAAAGGGCTTTGACCATATGGTCAAAGCCTAAAAGTGTCATATCTATGCTGTTCTTTGCACTCTCAGGTGTCATGGGCGT
This sequence comes from Coprococcus sp. RTP21428st1_C9_RTP21428_210409, assembly GCF_040227395.1. Classification (NCBI taxonomy): domain Bacteria; kingdom Bacillati; phylum Bacillota; class Clostridia; order Lachnospirales; family Lachnospiraceae; genus Coprococcus; species Coprococcus sp. RTP21428st1_C9_RTP21428_210409. Next base: position 1,045 of record NZ_JBEHVV010000065.1, on the reverse strand, counting down.
GCAGTTCACATACTTCGCTTCCATCGAACATTCCAACGCCGCAACCGGCACAGTGATCCAGTTCACATACATAATCATGCTGCTGTTGTACACAACAATATTCATGCACAAGAGACCTCATATATATGAAGCCGCCTCAGTCGTATGTGCATTTGCAGGTATCTTTCTGATCGCCACACACGGCAGCCTGAATTCCCTTGCCATATCCAGGCCGGCGCTCATATGGGGACTCACCTCAGCGGTATGTTTCACTATATACTGCCTTTATCCTCAGAAGCTCTACAATGAATATGGTCTGGTAAATATCATAGGCTGGTCATCACTCATAGCCTCCATTTTCCTTGCGCTGGTCACGAAAACATTCTCACTGCCTCACATGGATGGAAGGATAATTGCAGCCTCACTTGCGGTAGCCATTGTGGGCTCCCTCATCCCATTTACAATATACGGTCTCGGCATCAGCATCCTCGGAAGCGTGAAGGCGAGTCTTTTTGTCACAGTCGAGCCCGTGTCAAGTGCCCTGCTGACGTGGATCTTTCTGGGAACCCAGTTCACCCGTATGGATCTGATCGGTTTTCTCCTGATTCTTGGATCCATACAGGTTGTTGCCGTAATGACATTTCACAATGAAAAACACATAGTAAAAGCTGAACAGACCCATCTGTCATGATGAAAGTCCATCCAGTTCATCTATCGCACATCTCATAACCCGGATCTCCTGAAGCTTTTCATCAAGAAGCTTCTCCCGGTGTGTGAGTTTTTCGTATATATCTCTTCTTCGTCCGTCAAGGCTTTGCAGCCCGGTTCTGCGGCTGTGTATCTCATCCCGCTGTGCACAGAGCTTATCAAGTTCCGCCCTGCTTTCCTCAAGCTCCGCTGTCAATCTCTTTCTTCCACTCTTCTTCCTGAGTCCCCAGTATTTTGACAACGCATATCCAATATAGTATGCAAGTCCCGCAGCTCCGACAGCAAAGAGCATCGCATACACAAGTCGTCCGTCCGGGAGAATATTATCACCCCGTGCGACCAATGCATACATTATAAC
>NZ_JBEHVV010000064.1:0-16062 GCF_040227395.1 Coprococcus sp. RTP21428st1_C9_RTP21428_210409 | reverse complement strand
GCCTGTATACCATATCAGCGCCGCTCACATGGACATTCCTTGGAAGTTTTTCGGGCGATATACATTCAGTAACAATACTTATCTCTGTGTCTCTGGCATACTTAGAGGCATTTGACAGTATATTTTCTATCACCTGAACCACTCTTTCCGAATCTGAATGCTCAAGCACTGCCTCGGTTATATCTCCATTCACCACGATATCCATCCCGAGACCTATATCTGACAGGACCTGTTCCAGCAGAGGTTTTATCTCAACCTTATCACTCTTCACCACCAGTCTGTCCAGATCATGCAAGGAATGAATAAACATGTCATTCGTTATGGACGTCACCTCATCACATTTCTTCATGATGACCGACGCATACCTCTCCCTGCGCTCCCAGGTGGCATCCATATTCATGACCAATGCCTCCGCATATCCTCTTATGGATGCGATCGGAGTCTTTATATCATGTGACAACGTGGCTATAACTGTCTTGTTGTTCTCTATCGCTTCCTGCTCTCTACGCCTTGCATGCACTATCTCCGTTCTCATATGGTCAAATGCCCACGTGAAGCTTCCGAACATATTTACCCGTCTGTACTTAAGTTCGGTGTCCATATCCCCTGCTGCCAGATGTGATGCATAATCCTCCAGCTCATCAAATGGCCTGAGAACACACACGTATATGTACAGGAATAATACAATCACAACACACAAGACAACGATATACATGATCACTATATTCCTAAGTCCTGACTTGCCGGTATCTTTCTTTTGTTCCCTGAGTTCATTCATTACAGCGTCAAGCTTTTCGTCAGCATCTGTGGATCCCGAATCATACAGTTGTTTCACTTCATTCAGTTCCACTATATACTGCCCATATTCATCATCTTTTATCCGCCGTGTCTCATCCTGCTTCTCCCTGTAGAACAGCCAACCAAAAACTAAGGTTATAGCGCACATGAACACGATCAGCATTTTTATTATATTGCTTCTTACTGAATGTCGCTTCATATAAACTCCCTATAGCTGCCAAGTGTACATCCACCTTACAAGCTCATATTATTCTCACTGTCTTTGTCTATTCACTATCTCCCAGCACATATCCCGTTCCCCATACCGTACGGATAAGCTGCGGATGTGAAGGATCTGTCTCAAGCTTTTCCCTGAGCCACCTTACATGCACTGCAACCGTGGATGGCTCCACATCGCTGTACAGCCCCCACACGGCACTCATGATCTGTTCCTTGGTCAATACCCTGCCTCTGTTCTCCGCCATGTATACAAGCAGGTCAAATTCCTTCGGCTTCATATCCACATTGCCTTTGTTTCTGCTCACGGTTCGTGCGTGCCTGTTGATCTCTATCTCGTTCCCGTCTGTGTTCAGGGTCAACATCTCAGATTTATTGTCATCAACACCATAAGTTCTCCTGAGTATCGAACGGATACGAGACATAAGCTCTTTCAGTGAATACGGCTTTGCGATATAGTCATCTCCACCCATATCAAGACCATTCACCTTGTCATCCTCACTCGTTCTTGCACTTGCAAATATGATTGGCACCTGCGAAGTATGCCTGAGTTCTTTACATAGTGAGAACCCTGTACCATCGGGAAGATTGATATCCAGAAGTATAAGATCACATTTGTTATTTGTCAGCACTTCATATGCCTCATCTATGCTGGCTGCGTACAAGGATGCATACCCATTATCCTCCAGCATATCCTGTATCAGCATAGACAGATCCAAGTCATCATCTACTATAAGTATTGTTCTATTGTCTGTAGGCTTTTCTGCCATACTATACCCTCCAACATCTTTACTGTCCACAGTTCTTAATGTACGGCTTTTAATCGCCCAAATACCGTCTATAATATCATCTGCAGGCAGTGGCTATATCCAACTATTTTTCTGTATTCACCAACATGTCATATGTAACACCATATTTCTCCGCTATGTCACTGGCGTATGACTTGCCAGCGGGCGGCGCTATCTCGATCTTGTAAGATCTTTGTGAGCCCTCGTTGTGTACGACCAGCGAATATGCCTTGCCATCTCCTGCCTCACGTCCCTCATTCATCTCGTCCACGTCAAATCCCAATTTATGCATATGGGTATTGTATATAGTACGTGATCCCTTTGTCAGAATCGCTCTCACGGAATCTCTGGCTATATAGTAACCCTCCTCAAATGATGTTGTTGAAAAAGTCTCATTGAGAAGAATAAGACTTCTGTCACCCGCACCGTCAAATATCTCCTTAAACCTCTTACACTCCTCACCAAGTCTTCCAAGATCAAGAGTTTTGTCCTCGTCAGCAGGGAAATGCGTAAATACGCAGTCCACAGGAGCAAATTCAAATTCATCACCCGGGATATATATACCGCCCTGAGCCAGTACAAAAAGCTGTCCTATCGTCTGGGTTATAGTCGTCTTGCCGCCTCTGTTGGCACCTGTGAGGATATACACTCTGTGCTCGCTGTCAAAGTCCAGATCATTGGTCACTATGTGATCCGACTCCTCCGTATCAAATGCTGCAAGCTTGATATTGTATACGCCACGAGCCTTCATATAATATCTGCTCTTGGAATTGGCTTCCTTAGATGTACCTGCGTCCGGCTGATATGCAGAGTTCACAACCCTTGCCTTGGAAAATGCTGCGCCGCGTTTCTGCAGTTTTTCTATGTACTCAGCCCATCTTATATAGTAAGTGAGCTCAGGTATGAGATCCGTCATATCAGTTATGGTAATCGACACATACTTATTTAACGTCTCCCTCATCCTCTTGACAATTCTTGTTATGAGCTTGGTGACTACCCTGTCTGTATACCGCGTAATATCTTTGGATTTGTCAGAATCAGGAATACCAACCATTCCTGCCGCCAAGTTATTTGCACCTCCAGTTACCACTCTTCCCTGAAGTTCCTGCTGAAATTTGGATAATGCTTCATTTACCGCATCTAACGGCTGAAATCTGAAGTCACTCTTAGCGTCGAGGTTGTCACTTATCTTATCTCTGGACATCAAATGACCGTAGAAATTGCTCAGCACACCGCCCCTCGTAAATTGCTTACTATTTACAGATATCAAGCCAACGCCATCAGCCTCATATCTGCTGTTCAGATTAACTCCTATAGTTATACTTCGAACCTCACCACTCACCTTTTTCAGCTCTGATATGTCCTTCTTCAGCTCACTGAAACCGTTGTCCTCATATATATTCTGAACATACTCCTTAAGACCTGTAAATCCCTCGGAATGCAAGTTTTTATCCTTCAGGCAGGAATATAACGAATCTACGCATTCTATGTAATCGCCTATCTCATCAAGTCTGTGCATAAGATCCCATATACCTGAATTCTCATCATAATCGCGTTTAAAGCTGCCGTAATCCTTGAGAAAGCTTATCTTCCCAAGAATCTCCATCATGTCGTCTCTGAGTTTTTTATTTCCAATTATGTCGTCAAACACACCACCTCTGTACTTTGTAACAGATGGATCTGCATATATCCGTGACATAACTCCCATTATATAATTCTGTTCAGACTCATTTGCCGACAGTTGTCTGCATATCATATCAAGCCCAAGGTCATGCATGACCACAGGGCTCAGTACCCTAAATGAATACTCACCATCCGGTACCAGAAGACTGTATTTTCCTGTTGTATTTTTCCCCATATCTACACCTTTCAAGTAATGCCTAAAGCCTGTCAATCCAGCTCATACCATATATCTTCCGCCAAGCTCAATTCTAATTTCTGCCTATCACCTTCATATACGCTGAAACCATCTCCACGACACCGTCCACGCCGAGCTTCGCCTCATCAAGGCACAGGTCATAATGTCCTGAATATCCCCAGTTCTCTCCTGAGTAATAGTCATGATAGCTTCTTCGCTTGGCATCAGTCTCCTCCACAATACTCTTTGCCTTTGATTCTGATATGCCATGCTTGTCCATTATCCTCTTTATTCTGCTGTCTTTATCTCCGCACAGGAATATTCTCACTGCATCGTTCCTGTTCTTGAATGCAAAGTCCGAGGCTCTTCCCACTACAACGCCATCCTGTCCGTCAAGCAATCTCTCAAGTACCTCCTCCGGGGTCTTTCTTCTCTTCACGACAAAGTCGTCTGACACCGACTGCATCATAGAATCTATAGCCTTCTCTCCAAAGAAAAACGGATATTTGTCATACACACCCTTCTCCTTTGCCAGCCTTATTATCTCTTTCTTTGTGTAACAGGCTATACCATATTTTGAGGCAAGTCTTGCTGCCACCTCATCGCCGTCACATCCACACTCTCTGCCTATTGTAATTATCATTCTGTGCACCTCCACTCGTCATTCTTATATAATAGAAATGTCTCATCTCTATAACTCATCAAACAATACACCCCCATTATATTACAATATAGCTGCAGCTGCATCCTATAACTTGCAATATCTACCTCTTTAGAATCCCCGTTCCATACATACGAAATGCTTATCAAAAAGATCACACTCTCCAACCGTTTCAAAACCAATCTTGGCGTATGTCGAAAGCGCCACCACATGTCCTTCTCTGACAAGTATATGAACGCCCTTCATGCCTCTGCTTTTCAGGACATCACAGGCATAGTTCATCATAGTCTTCGCAATTCCCTGTCCCTGCATATCCTTCCTGACGCACAGCCTTGAAAGTTCTCCCGATGGAGCCAGATCTGCTCTCCAGCACGTAAGTGCCTCAACAGCATCGTCGTGATCTATGGATATTGTGGCCACAATCTCTTCTTTGTCATTCTTCATAACAAACAGATCCTCATTCTTCAGGTCAAATGCTATGGTATTCTCGTCAGGATAATTCTCGCTCCACTCACACGGTCCGCCTATCATGGCGTGATAGAGCGAGAGCAGTTCTTCTTTGTCTTTTGGTGTTGCATTTATTATCTTCATATGTCATCTATGTCCTTTCCACAATATAACTGTTGACTTTTACTGTAGCGTGTTTTATTTTTATTTCATTAAGAAATGGGTTTTCTACTGGGTAGGGTTTATACCTGACAAGGCTTGCTCGTTTCTTTTTTTATTTCTAAAACATCGTACAGATACATTTTCCCAGAAGCGGCATGTCTGATCAATAATCTTGCACTAAACACATTGTACCGCTCAACCTCACCACCTTCATCGTAAACCGGTAACGCAAATCTGGTATCATATCTATACCATCCATTTTTAGCATTACGGCTATGTTTTTCTTTTTTATTTTCTTCCACTGTTTTGGATGTTGCTTTCTCACATAATTATCCGATCTGCGATAACACTCAATGAGATATTTCTCATCAGCACTATAATCGACGCTGCTGTTCTCATCCCCATCTTCTCCAAGCAGATCTGCCAATGACATATCAAGCGCCCTGCTGATAACAACCAGCTTGTCCGCCTGCGGATTGATCTTCTTCTTTTTCCAGTCATTTATCGTGCTGGTGGAAATCCCCGTTCGCCTCGAAAGCTCTGACTGGCTCATATTCAGATCATAAAGCTTGAAAATTATGAAGTACATCTGCCTAGCTACTCGATAGCTGTGGCTGTCGCTGATACCAGACTTACTATAATCGGAAAATGGATGAATTCGAGAAGGTATACGAGCTCAACAAAGCCATACATCTCCCAGTATGCCTGAATGACATAGAGATCACAGAAGGAGAGTGGGAAGAAACTAAGAGATAGCCTCCAGAAAAAGCATTGCCTCAATCGCCGGTGTCTTTGATGCATATTCGACATTCTCTATACCATTGGTAAGCAACAGCCGTTCCCAAAGCTTAGGATAATTTGCGAAATCAAATGTATTGTCATCCAGTATCACGTATTCATCTATCTCAGGATGCTCCGCCAGATAGCTCTGGATACCCTCACCTCTGCCAACCCAGACATCGGTTGTCTTTCCAGACAGGCTTAGTCCAAATTTGGCCAGCATAGATACAAGATATGAGAAGTCATCCCCGTCTTCTCTCATAAGCTTCCAATCAGAAGTCAGAACGATTGCTGCATCGCCAAACTGTTTTAACGCCTTTTTCAGCAGCCTCACTCTGGACTCATCTATCCCGGTTCTTCCACTCGGTGCCCCCACAACTGTCGTCCGGGTATTCAATACACCATCTACGTCCAGAAACAATGCAAAGCTCATATGGCTTCTCCTTTCTTGTGAATGCCAGCACATATATAATGCGCTGGCATTTACCATTTATAAATCTCTCTTATCAAGATCAATTTATATCATATACACTTCTAAGCCTCAGCTTATCCACACTTCCACTTATAACCTTTACAGTCTTTGAATCTGCATTCAGGTCAAAATAGTTATCCGACAGGATAAGATCCTCATTCTGGTTCAGGATCTCCACACTCTTCGCATAAGCATCCGCACTGACTGTGATATAGTCGCCATCCACTGTCGCCTGCAAATGAGGCTCCTCGTAGCAGAAATACTTCGGATATGAGAATATGACAGTCCCCTCTGATATTACCTGTCCTTTCATACTTGCCTGATAGCTCACATACTGGTGGTAAATGTCGATACCAGGAAGTTCAACCTTGTCAAGCCATACGCTCGTCAGCGCTGGCGCAGTGATCTCCTCCTCGTGAGATTCAAGAACACTAGCTGACGCATCCCTCAACTGCCAGGACACAAGTATTTTCTCTGTGTTTAAGGTTTCATTTGCCACGCAGAGGCGTATGGACTTCGGGAATTCAAATGGAAGTCTCACCAGCTCCTGTCCGCTTCCAAGCAAGCCCTCCTCTTCACAGGAGATCATGATCGGTGCAAAGAAACGTCTTGCATAGTAGTGAAGTGCTTTTAAGCGCTGGCAGTAATCCACACTGGACCAGGATGCAACCGGCCAGCAGTCGTTGAACTGCCAGTACACCGCTCCCATGCACCTGTCATCATTTCTGTTTCTTCGAAAATGCTCGACGCCATACCTGATGGCATCCGCCTGTAGAAGCTGCGATGCGTAGATAACCGTCTCGAAATCAGATGGATATCTATATGTCTGCTGCATATAATTCATTATCTTTCCATTTGCCGAGCCATTTCTCTGATGCCGCTCCATAATGTATGAAAAGATATTCATATCACGCTCATCATCCGTAAATGTCTCAACAGTCTTCTTTGAAGGAAATGACTGGAAACCGAATTCGGAAAGATATCTGAAGTAGAACTTTCTGTACTCAGAAAATGGCTTATCACCATGCCACACATCCCAATAATGCACATCGCCACGGTTCTCGTCTCTCGGATCATCAAATGAACCACCTGAGGACGGGCTCGCTGGCCAATAAAATACCTGTGGAGCATACTGCTTCATGATCTGCGGGAGAATTCGCTCATACATAATAATATAGTCCCGAACCTCGCTGTCCTTGCTCACCCAGTTTCTCTCCTTAACAAACTGTTCCATCTCGTTATTGCCACACATAAGCCCGAGTGACGCATGATGGCGGATCCTCTTTAAGTTGTCAATAAATTCCGCGGTGATATTTGCCTCAAATTCCGGAGTGAGATCGTAGACAGCACACGCAAACATGAAATCCTGCCACACCACAAGTCCCATCTCATCACACATATCATAGAACCAGTCGTCCGGATAATAACCACCGCCCCACACTCTTATAGAATTGAAGTTCGCAAATACCGCCTTCTCAAGCAGAGTCCTTGTGGTCTCAGGTGTCACACGTCCAAGAAGATGGTCCTCCGGAATGTAATCCGCACCCATAGCAAATATATTTACACCGTTTACGCAGGTGGCAAATCTCTCACCCCATTTGTCCTTTGTACGATCCATGGTTATTGTTCGAAGACCAATCTTTCTCGTCCAATTGTCAACTACAGTGCCGTCATTTTTCACAAGGTCAACAGATACAGTGTAAAGGTTCTGCTCTCCATACCCACGCGGCCACCAGAGCTGTGGGTTGTCTATATGTATATTCTTCGTGATATCTTCATTTAATATTCTATTTATAATTTCGTTTCCAACCGGATCTACTACTCTAAATTTTACACTCAGCTGTCCCGTCTCTGATCCAGAACCAATATACTTCCGGACAAATTCTATCTCCGGCTTTATATCAAGTTCCACTGAGTCCTGACCATGATGCTGCAGGATTTCAACAGAATCTATCCGTGCGGTATCAATGCCAAGCAAGCTGACCGGCCGCCATATTCCTGCATCTGGAAGATGTGCGCCCCAGTCCCAGCCAAACATGCAGTGAGCTTTTCTGATATGTACAAATCCGTTCATGGCATCCTCGGTTCCCCGTGTTGGAGCCTTCGCAAATGCATCTGCGATGAACTTTGTCGGCGAATAAAAATATACACTTAATATATTATCCGTCTGCTTCAGGGTATCCTTTACCGAATACTCCCATGTCCTGTGCATATTGTCGGCGTGTCCAAGCTTCACACCATTTAGCGTGATATCCGCAATGGTGTCCAGCCCTTCAAACCGAAGGATAACCTCTTCCGACCCCAGCAGCTCATCATCACACGAAAAACTGGTGCGGTACTCATAATCGTAATCCATCAGCTTCAGTGCTTCTATCTCATTGTCCTTCCAGAATGGATCTTCCATCTTACCCGCCTGCAGCAGATCCCCATACACCGATCCAGGAACTGTCGCCGTGATCCAATCGTCATCGCCTACGCGATGCATTTCCCAACTGTTGTTTACATCAATTTTTTTCATTCTTTCTCCACGGGGACGTTCCTACTACAGCATCATCTCTGTCCACTCTTTCTCTTTAAATCCAGTCAGCACGAAACCTTCAGCAACGACAAGCGGTCTCTTCACCAACATGCCATTTGTCGCAAGAAGCTGCAACTGCTCATCCTCGCTCATGTCCGGAAGCTTGTCCTTCAGTTTCATCTCCTTATACAGCATGCCGCTCGTATTGAAGAATCTCTTGAGCGGAAGTCCACTCTTCTCATACCATTTCTTAAGCTCCTCATATGTAGGATTATCATCCACAATGTGACGCTCCGTGTATTCGATCTTATTCTCGTCCAGCCATTTCTTTGCCTTCTGGCAGGTTGAACACTTTGGGTAACATATAAATTCCATGATTATCCTCCTTTTCTATTTAGCTTATTGATGCAAGCCTCAATTTCATCATATCAAGTTACTTAGTGATTTTCTCTCCAATATTTCTGACAAATGTCACACATCCCCATGTCATTTACTCTAAGTGGGAAAAAATACTTCTTTATGTTTCTTGAAAATACAGTGTTATATTCTCCATTGCCATCTCTCGAAGTAATCTTGTCTGACATATCAGGGTTATAGCCCATTGAGCCACAGCAAATGCAGGTATTCATCCATTTTGTCATCTTAGGGTATTGTTTCAGGTAGTTTAGGGCTTCGGTTTTTCTGTCCATGGAGTCTCCTTATCTTCTTTATCCTTTTTAGGCAATGCTAAATACTGCATTGGCTATATTACAGCCTCATTTTCTTTATGCTCATTTACAGAAAGATTTTCCATCAAATCTTCACCAATTTTATAGACGGATAACTTATCGATTGCCATTTGAACCTGAAACTCATTTAGTTCGATCTCAACATCATAAATATCTCCGCTTCTTGGCAGTCTGACATGAATAACTGCAAAATGCTTATACTCCTCCGTATTATAAATTCCATCCTCATACTTCTTAAGGCGTACTATATTTCTTGATATTCCTTCCACCAATCGATAATCTATTGCATATATTTTTTTCTCTGTGAATCCATGTAAATGTGTAGTTCCAAATGCTAATGCATTTGTTTTATAGAAAAGCATCTGACTTTTTAAATATGACGCTTCAAGCTCCTCATAATCAATATCGCCCTTCAACCACTTCCGTACCGGCATTCCTATATACAGTGAAAACTCTAGCCAAAACAAGAATCCGAATAGGCAAAATCCTATGATAGCCATATAATAACGCCCTAAAGGAATAAGACACAAGGTACAAAACATTAGGAACAATGGCAATATCATTTTGACAAGATATTCCCGTCTTTGAAATCTTTTTAATAAATCCAGTTTCATGCTTTGATATTTAGGTTTCTCAAATGTGTGCTCATTGAGATAGGCTACATATTTCTCATGCCACTCAGGGCTTTCAAAATAACTGCCATTCATATATTGTGCTTTCATCTCACGAGCTTTCGTATCTGCTTTACTTTCCTTGCAATACGCATAGAGCAAATATGCAATGAGCATCGGACAAACAATGCATGCCGCACATTTTCCAGCCATATCTCCTATGACAAAAAACAGAAATAGTCCCATAAGAACTGTAAAAACAATATACACAACCAATGATTTCTTTGTCATAGCGAATGGAAATTTGTCATTTTTTCTCATATAATTCTATTTTCTCCAACTACGAACTCATTTCACAACAATAGGTACAACTATTCGCGTACACATTATCCGTCAGAGCCACCTAAATACCGCATAAACTCAAGGTTTCTTGCTTAGCAAGCAGACGGTCTTCACATGAAAAGACAGCACTCTATGAATTACCGATTTGTGTCTGGAAGTTACTCATCCGAACCCATCCACATCATCACTGGTTTCATGCTACTTCTTCGCATTCTCTTCCAATTCCAACATGTACTTATCAAAATCAGACATGAACAGCCTATCCTGAATAACACGATATTTTTCAAATTCAGTTTCAGCTTTTGCCTTGGCAATCTCAGCAGTGATTTTGCCTGCATCCTGAAGAACATCTCTGTCGTCGGCCATCAAGAATAAATCCAAACGCTTTGCCCAATCCTCCATCGTCATTGGAATATGACGTTCCGCCCGATCCTCTGCCAAATCCAGATAAGCAGATACAATACGCTCTAATGAACGCATTTCCTTCTCTGAAAGATAATTCTTCGCAACACTCACATCACTTTTTACAATCTTGCCTTCCGGCGCTGCTGCCCAAGTAGTTAATCCCATGTGTGGCTTATCTGCATCAGCCCGCTCATAAATCAACTCTGCTGCTGTATGTCCGTGAACTGCATAATGCATCTTGTTTTGAACCTTTGCAAAGAACTGCTTTGTTGTTTTTGCTGTTCGGTCATAATCAAGAGCTGTAGCATAGATGTCCGTTATTTTCTGATAAAATCTCCGCTCAGAGAGACGGATCTCACGAATCTGCTCAAGCAGGCGGTCAAAGTATTCTACTGTAAGCACAGAGCCACCATTTTTCAAACGTTCGTCATCCATGACCCAGCCTTTAATAGTGTAGTCTTTCACGATACCATTGGCCCACTTGCGGAACTGCACCGCTCGCTCATTATTAACCTTGAATCCGACCGCAATAATCATTTGGAGATTATAATGCTTTGTATCACGAGTCACCTGACGGGAACCTTCCGTTTGAACTATCCGGAAATTCCGGATAGTTGAATCTTCCTCAAGCTCTGAGTCGGAATAAATCTTCTTAATATGCTCATTGATTGTACGAACATCCACATCATACAATGTGGCCATCATCTTCTGTGTCAGCCATATATTCTCATCCTCATAGCGCATCTCAATACTGTCCTGCTGACCACCGATAGAGGCAACATAGGTTAAATATTCTGCTGCACTGGAACGGATGGTTATTTCATCCTTTTTCTTTTTCAAATAAGAGGTCTCCTTTTGCAAATACTTATTTATTTCTCCAATATTTCTGACAAATGGCGCACATCCCCATGTCATTTACTCTCAGTGGAGAAAAATACTTCTTTATGTTTCTTGAAAATACAGTATTATATTCCCCATTGCCATCTCTCGAAGTAATCTTGTCTGGCATATCCGGGTTATAACCCATTGAGCCACAGCAAATGCATATATTCATCCATTTCGCCATCTTGGGGTATTGTTTCAGGTAGTTTAGGACTTCGGTTTTTCTGTCCACTTGGTCTCATTAGTAATCTTTCTTCTTATTCTCATCAACTATAATCCAACGTCCGCTTTCCTTCTATTGCTCCATGCCTCGTGGTTGTTGCAATTTTTGCAACAACCACTTTTTCATCTAATTCACCATTGCGTACTGCATGGTAGTGTCAATTTGGGAGTGACCAAGTATTTTCTGCAAGTTCAAAGTATCAGGCGCACATTAACACGGTACTAGATGCACCTACCCCCTTGTGACTTCATCTTTAAAGACATCTTAATTATAGTACATGCGGAAACAATTCTAAGATAGTTCATCCATCATAATTATGTCAACAGTGTTGACACTTTTCATTATCCTTATAATGCTAAATAAGACTACATGCCTTTTTATATCCACTATAGGGTGTTGTCAATACATTCAAACGTAAACAAAAGATGTATTATTATATTTTACTTTATCCCACCATGTTAAACCAATTTACCAAACGTCATTCTCGGAGTATCTTTTCCACATAATTTATTAACACAAAAATTTACAATCCGACTTATCGAAAACAATTTTTAAAACGTTCAAGTATGTTTGTATAATAATCTCTTTCACCTATAAAATGCATATATGGAATTGATTGAATCCATACACTCTATGATTAATAATCTACATATTTAATTTACAGCATCAAAATATCCAATGATTCCTATATATCCGTCTTTCTTCATAGGAGACCACAATGTATGCAGTTTCAGACTATACATCTGGCTATCATTTCCACCTTCGCTTTTATCTGCACAGAGTATTGATATCCAAAAGTGTTAAATTTTGAATCATCTACAATGAGTATTTTTTGTTTCTTGTCCTTCTTATTTCTCTTTAGTGATTATTGATCAATAAATTGGGCTTCCTCCCTCCCAAGTTTTATATTTCTTATGGTTTTCTTCAGCAACTTCATATCAACTGGTTTTGAAATATGAGCATTCATTCCAGCAGCGAGAGAGTGCTGCATATCCTCTGAAAATGCATTGGCAGTCATGGCAATAATCGGGATCGTCTTTGCCTGTTCATGTGAACTTCTACGGATTGCCTCCGTTGCCTCATAACCATTCATAACAGGCATTTGTACATCCATCAAGATCATATCATACTCACCGGGCACGGACTGTTCAAATGCTTCCAAAATCCTTTTGCCATTTTCACAAATAGTACACTCTGCACCTTCAAGCTTTAATAATTCCATTAGGATTTCTGCATTCAGCTCATTATCCTCTGCACAAAGGATGCGCATTCCATCCAGAATATCACTATCTGTCTCATGCATTTCTATCTGTTCTGTCGAAGAAACTACTCTGTTCTCCACAATTTTTAGATTTAAGATTACTTCAAAACTACTTCCGCGATTTGGTTCGCTTTCAACCTCAATCGTTCCCCCCATCGATTCAACCAGATTTTTAGTGATTGCCATTCCCAGACCAGTTCCCTGTATTTTGTTTGTTACGGAACTTTCTGCACGAGTAAACGCGTCAAAGATAGTTTCTTTAAAATCAGCAGACATTCCCATACCATTGTCACTGACTATAAAATGATATTTTCCATATGTAGAAGAGTTTGTCTCACTTTCTTCTGCTATAAACTGGATTATTCCACCTTCCTGTGTGTACTTTATTGCATTAGACAACAGATTACTGAAAATCTGCATCAGATGAACCTTGTCGCCATTTACCCACTCATGTTTAAGGTTTTCTTTTGTGATTATAAAACTCTGATTTTTTTCGTTTGCCTGTGAATGAAATATTGTATTGAGTTCTTCTATAGCATCCAGAATAGAAAAATCAGAATATTTGAAAACTGTTTTTCCAGCTTCAATCTTGCTCATATCCAAAACATCATTAATAATTCCTAATAGATGCTGAGAAGAAATAGCTATTTTATCTGCATACTCTATAACTTTTTCTTTGTCGCCGGCATTATGTCTGATTAATGATATAATACCAATGATTGCGTTCATAGGTGTGCGAATATCATGCGACATATTGGATAAAAAATCTGTTTTTGCCTTATTTGCATTTTCAGCGGTTTGTAGAGCCTCAATAGCAATGTTCTTAGCCTTTTTCAGATTTTTATTAGCTTCTTCCATTTCGCTTATAGCCATTGCCTGAAGCTCATTGTTTCTTTTTTCAAATTTAACTTTTTGATTTGCAATACTGAATCTGGAAATACTGTAGAATAATCCAGCAAAAAGCAAGAGTATAAATCCTGTCATGAGCATTGTAGTAAGCCCAATCGTTTTCTGGTATTCTTTCAACACATTATCTACTGTCGCTTTTTTTACAATACAAATCAACATCGTATTGTTGCTTTCTATCGGACAATATCCCAAATAATAAGGCTCATCTTTCCCCATAAGTTCTACTCCCTTTTTTCCCCCCGCAATCTTTTTATTCAGAGAATCAAACTCTTTTTCTGTTATAGCATGATCACTTTTCAAATGTTTCAGTAATGAATAATTTCGAAAAAAAATGTCATCCTTCTGGTTCGTATAAGTAATATTTCCATCATCATCCAACATGAAGAGATATGCACTTCCATCATATCCTCCAAGATTTAACATGGAGTCTAATTTCGAATGATCATACACTGTTCCAATCGCTGTATAAGTTTCCCCATTAATCGTATATTCCTGACATGGAATTGCTACCAAATAACCGTCTTTTTTCACTTGTTCATATTCCAAAGCGACCAATTTTCCAATATTAGATCCGTTTCTCAAATCCAGCAAAAGCTTACTAGGCATATCAACTTTCAGTTTTGTTCCATCTGAGGTTATAGCTTTTCCATTTTCCTGTATAAATAAAAGTGTACTCTCAGATTCTTTTTCCCATGCCTTAAAAAAGATCCGGTTATTTTCTGTTTCAAGGGATATTTTCTTCTCTTTACACAGATAGCCCTCAACCAAATGTAACTGTCTATAGTATCCACTCACTTGCATATCATAGGTCTGTTGAATCTGTTCGACAACAGCTTCCATACTGATTTCTCCATTTACCTCAATATATGTATTCATCCTATTCAACAGAAACTTTACAAAAACAAAACTTGAAAGAATGAAAATTATGACAAACAATGGCATTATTATTTTTTTTCTCTTAATTATCTCTTGTTCTATTTGCACTTTATTTTTCAACCTCTATATAGTCTTCTGGTGCTGACGGTTGCTGCCCATTTGACATGGCCGCAATCCATGCACTAGATAATGTTGTATCCCCTATTTGCTCAACAGCACATTTTGGATTAATTTTTTTCAAAATAGATTTTGTCGTATCCGTAAGAAGAATGGAATATTCCTTTTCTGTGTCTATTTTTTTATCATTTATTGTTATATCCTTTAATGAGAATCCGTTTTCTTCGTTTTTGACAATTATTTTCATACCAGATGCAATCGGCAACTCACCATGCTCTTTAAAATAGCTATATAAATCAGTGTCATTATTTCCAATAATAAATTCAATATCCTGATCTGGAAACTGCTCATGGATATAAGGAGCAATATTTTTCATTAAACGATTTTCCCACAGATACACGGTAAGGTGATCGTTTTTTTTAGATTGTCCATATCCAGCCAAAATACCAGTTACTAAAAGTACACCAGACACCAATGCGGCCAGATAACATTTGGTTTTTTGCATACGTCAAATTCCTTATTCTTTCGATTAAAACACATTTCAATATTTTCGTTTTACAAGCCCTTTAGCTTTGTGTCACAGATTTTCATCTGCTTTGTCTCAATTCTTTTTATTATAGCATTTTATTTTTTCACGTCCATATTTTTCACGTCAATGTAAAAAAATGAAACACTTACATATATACAGAAACAAAGAAATTAATCAAGAAATATGGAACCCGAGATCCATTTGAGATCATGGATCAGATGAACATTGTTGTCGGGGAAACTTCCAGATATAAGACACTGAAAGGATATTGTTTTATGAGCTGCAAGACGATACACTCTACAATATGACGGATAATACAAAATACCAGGCCAATCTGTTTGCTGCCGATCTGCTGATTGAAGATGAGGAAATCGAAGATATGGTTCAGAACGAGGCCAGGCTTATCATATGCCGATGGAGATTCAGAGCAATTTCCTGGCGAAATAAAGTAAATAAAGATCCTGTTCTATATATCATAG